>CALJWR010000322.1 GCA_937976685.1 uncultured Verrucomicrobiae bacterium | reverse complement strand
GACGACGCCTCGGGCCAGTCAGGCAGCGAAGTGTGGCTGCGCTTCACCGAGTGCGTTGTGCCGGCGGCGGGCGGCCATCTCTTCAATGGCGGCGCGCGGCTGGGCCGACTGGTGCTCACCGACTGCGAACTCCACGGCGGCCAGCTCAACTTCAACGCCGCCGGCACCTACGCCCGCATCGTGGCGTTGACCAACAACGCCCTCACCCGCGTGCTGTTCAGCCTGGGCAACGTCACCGACACCACCCTGACCATCTACGCCCGCAACAACCTCTTCCCGAGCCTCCCCGGCTGGCGACTTCAGGTGGTCCAGCGTCACAATTTGACCGTGTCTGCCTGTTGCTGCGGACGTGAACGTCCGCGCCCCGAGCGGCAGCCGTTGGTCGCGCCATCTGCCTGCTACGGACGGGTACGCCCGCCCTGCCATCCCCCCGGACGAAGCGAGCCGCCGAACCAATCAGGCAGAGCCGGACCGGGAGCCTTCCGCCGGCAAGGCCCTCGCGAACTGGTCAAGCACGGCCATGATTGTTGCCGATTGAGTCCAGTCGGCATTTGCGCGGCGACGAAACTACCGGCTCCGGTTTCGCAGAGCACTCGGGACTGCTGGGTCGTGACGTTCCGGCGTCACGATCAAGACTTGGCGTTACCTGTTCTTCGCCGTCTTGGCGGTCGAGGGCGCTTTCGCCCGTCGTTTCGTGTCTTTCGTCTGGTTCGTGATCCCCGCCACCGCAGGGATGCGGTTCAGACGATTTCCTCGTGCGCGGCGTCCCAGCGCACCATGCGCCGCTGCTGCTGCGCTTCGAGCGACATGAGGAACGTGGCGGTCTCGATAAACGCCTCGTCGGTCGAGCATTTCGGCGTCCCACGGGTGCGAATGCAGTTCAGCCAATCCACGACGTGATTGGGCTGAGCGGGCGTCTTGCCACGTTCGTAGCCTTCGGGCAGACTGGAGTTCCGGTTGTGGCCGGCGGGGATGAGTTCAAACGTTGTCACGTCATGGGCAATGGAGTCGAAGCGCAGCGTGGCGTCGCGCCCGCAGATCGTCACCGGCTGGTTGTCGGTGGTGTTCATGCTGCCCTCAAACGTGACCGTGCGCCCCAGCTTTTCGAACTGGTAGGTGGCCACCCAAGTGTCGGGCACCTCGCGGTCGTCGCGCAGCAGGGCGATCTGGCCGGAGCAGACGCAGGTGTCTGGGATGCCGTGGCCAAGGAGGTATTGCACGAAGTCCATCTCGTGCGAGAGCAAATCGCCGGCGTAGCCCGTGCCGTAGGCGTAGTAACAACGCCAGTGCCAGAAATGACGTTCGTTCCAAGGGATCTTCGGTGCCGGCCCAAGCCAGAGGTTCCAGTTCACCGCCCGGGAAACCTGCTCCGGGTCCGGGCGGTCCCACTGATCATAGTAGCCGTACCAGCGCCAGTTGGGACGGTCAGGCGGGGTGGATTTGAAGCGTCCGGTGCGCACCAGCGTGATCGGGCCGCAGATGCCCTGGGCGATCAGTTGCTTCGCCTGCAACGCGCAGGTGGCCTGACGGGCCTGGTGGCCGAGTTGAAACACCACCCGGCTCTGCTTGAGTGCGTCGCGCATGAGCTTGGCCTCCGCGAGGGTGCGGGAAAACCCCTTCTCGCAGTAGATGTCTTTGCCGGCTCTGGCGGCGTCCAGAACCATCTGGCAATGCCAGTGATCCGGCGTGGCGATAACCACGGCGTCCACGTTCGGGTCGGCCAGCAGGTCGCGATAATCCAGGTAGCGCTTCACCACAGGGTTCCGGCTGCGGTCGGCAGCTTTCTGCAGGTGCGGCTGATACACATCACACACAGCGGTGACCTTCACGCCCGGCGCGGCCGCCACGGCGTTGAGGAGATCGCCCCCGCGCGTGCCGACGCCGATGCAGCCGACGCCGATGGTCTTGCCGGGCGAATCGGCGGCGAGGATGGCCGGCCCGTTCACCGACGCAGCGGCGAATACGGTGGCGGCCTGAGCGCTGGTCTGGAGGAACTGGCGGCGGGTGGGTCGTATTGGGTCGCTCATGAGTTTCGGCTTTCGTCAAGGCCGCGACGGCGACAGTCAGATTCCCGTGGTCGCGATCATCGCGTCCTCGCAGCTTCGCCCCCTCGCCCGTCTCGGTCCAGCCGAATTGCCATCCTACTGAAGTCGCCTTGGTCCGATGGCCGGACGGCGCAGTTGGGGTTGCGACCGGCGGGCGGGCCTGATCCGAGCGAGACCACCACGTGTCCCGGCCTTGGCAGCCAACCCCGGCAAGTTGGGTCGCGCGGAACTTGCGATTCGGCCGGCGGCTGGAAGACTGCCGAGATGTTCGCCTCACCCAGGGTTGAAAACGCGACCGTAGAACACCCGTCATGCTAGTCAGCATCTTCAACGATGTCATCGGCCCCGTCATGCGGGGACCGTCGAGTTCGCATTGTGCCGCCGCGCTGCGGATCGGGCACCTGGCCCGTGATCTGGTGGGCGGCGAATTTGAGGAGGTGCTGGTCGAATTCGATCGGCACGGCTCCTTGCCCACGACGCACGCCAGCCAGGGCTCGGACATGGGCCTGTTCGGCGGCCTGCTGGGCTGGGATGCAGCGGATGAGCGGCTGCCAAACTCGCCGCAGGCGTTGCGCGAGGCGGGAGTCCGCGTGCGCATTGAGATTGTGGACGCGGGCGACCCGCATCCGAACACCTATCGGCTGTCGCTGCGGCACCGGAGCGGTTCCCGGTCCCTGCGCGCCATTTCCACCGGCGGCGGCATGATGGAAGTCGTCACTGTGGATGACTTTGCCGTTTCGCTCTTCGGCGACTGCTTCGAAACGCTGCTGTGGCTGGACGACGGCGGCCGCGAGCTGGCGAGCAGGCTGGAAGTGGAGGCCGGAGCGGACGCCGTGCTGCTCCATGAAGCCGGGGGGCGCCAGTTGGTTGAGGTGAAGGGACCCGGGTTCGTTCGCGACGAGCTGGTCAATTCGTTGAAGGCGCGCTTCGCGATCCGGGAAGTGCGTCATCTCAGTCCCGTCCTGCCGGTGCTTTCGGGCCGCGCCACGACGGTTCCATTCACGACCTGCGGCGAGATGCTGCGCCACGATGCCGGTCGCGACTCACCGTTGTGGAGGCTGGCGACGGAGTACGAGATGGCGCGCGGCGGTTTGACCGAGGCGGAAGTGGTGGCCCGGATGGTTGAGATCGTGCGCATCCTGCGTCGGTCCGTGGCCCGGGGCGTTACCGGCACGCAGTACGCAGACCGGGTGTTGGGGCATCAGAGCGGCCGGTTTTCGGAGTTGATGAAGGCCGGGCGATTGCTCGAGGGCGGCTTGCTCAACCGGATCGTCCTATACGTCACGGCGCTGATGGAGGTCAAAAGCTCGCTGGGTGTGATCGTGGCGGCGCCCACCGCCGGGGCGTGCGCCGCGCTTCCGGGCGCGGTGATCGCCGCCGCGGAAGAGCGCGGCCTGGGCGAAACCGAGATGGCGAAAGCCCTGCTCGCTGCGGGTGTCATCGGGGTCTTCATCGCCGCGCAGTGGACGTTTGCGGCGGAGGTCGGAGGTTGCCAAGCGGAAGGGGGTTCCGCGGCCTGCATGGCGGCGGCGGCTCTGGTGGATCTCGCGGGCGGCACGCTGGTGCAATCGGTGGCCGCCGCTTCGCTCGCTCTCCAAAGCATGTTGGGGCTGATCTGCGACCCGATCGCCAACCGCGTCGAGGCGCCCTGCTTGGGCAAGAACGTGATGGCCGCGAGTCACGCGCTCTCCTGCGCCAACATGGCCTTGGCGGACTTCGACCCGCTAATCCCCTTGGATGAAGTGATCGAAGCAGCGCGCCGGGTCTCCGGGCAGATGCCGCGCGAACTGCGCTGCACGGCGCTCGGCGGGCTGGCCATCACGCCGACGTCCCGGGCGATTGAGGCGAGGCTGGCCGCCGCAAATGCCGCCGGCTGTGGCAGCGCCTGCCGGGGTTGTTGACCGGCCGCGCTCGACACGCTGGGGAATCGCCGGCGACCGCCAACGCCCGGCGCGTCGGCCGACAGCAGACGGCTCACCCCTCCGTGAGCGTCAAGCGCCGGACCACGGCGCCGGAGTGGCGATGGCGTACGACGAAGCCGCGAGGCCCCCCGGAAGTGTCCGGCTTCCTCGATCCGGTAATTCGGACCGGTCTGCCACTCCAGCTCCTCCAATTGCCGCTCGAACTCTTGACGGCCGATGAGCCCCATCGCCTCATCCCGGCACAGGCGGCGGAGCTGCCCGGTGAGGTCATCAAATGCAATCATGGCAATAAAGAGGGCGGGCGGACCGTGTCCGCTGCCCAATATGACCGCAGCGCCCCGGACTCCCTGGCGCTCTGGCACGACGCCTACCTCGACCAGTTGCGCGCCCGCAACTACGCCGAAGGCACGCTCGAAGGCCGGCGCGATGCCTTGAAA
>CALJWR010000321.1 GCA_937976685.1 uncultured Verrucomicrobiae bacterium | reverse complement strand
GGTGATGGCAGGAATACGTTTCTAGGACAATCCACGCCGAAATCAATTCACCACCCATTGGAAGCTCTTATCTCACTCGTAACAATTGGGCGTGGAGAAAGGCAGGCTGCACGGGGTCGCCCAAGCACTGCCGCGATGGTGGTCCGGGCCGCGGGATCTCACGGTGTGCCGAGGCGGGCTTTGGCCTTTGGCCCTTGTGACTTGCGCCGCTGTGAAGGGCGGCGGTATAAGCGTGCCCAGAAAACGCCACTCGCTTTCCAGTCATGCCACAAACTTCCAAACTTCCCTACAACCCGGACCGCGTCCTGGGGATCATTCTCGGTGGCGGGCAGGGGACCCGCCTGTTTCCGCTGACCCGCGATCGCGCGAAGCCCGCTGTGCCGCTCGGTGGAAAATACCGGCTGGTGGACATCCCGATCTCAAACTGCATCAACTGCGGGGTGCGGCGCGTCTTCGTGCTGACGCAGTTTCTGTCGGCGTCGCTGCACCGGCACGTGTACGGGTCGTTCAAATTCGACCACTTCAGCCGCGGATTCGTCGAGATTCTCGCCGCCGAGCAAACGGCGACGGACACCTCCTGGTACCAAGGTACGGCGGACGCCGTGCGCAAGAACTTGGTCCATTTCCAGAGCGTGGATTTCGACTACGCGCTCATCTTAAGCGGCGACCAACTGTACCGGATGGACTTCCGGAACATCCTGACCGCCCACGTGGAGAGTGATGCCGCGCTGACGATCAGCACGATCCCGGTGCCGCGCAAAGACGCCGGGGGGCTGGGCATCATGCAGATTGACCAGACCCGGCGGATCGTCCGGTTTGTGGAGAAGCCCAAGACGCCCGAGACGCTGGATCCGTTGCGCATCCCACGAGAATCGTATGCCGACCTGGGAATCGCCTCCGAGGAGGAGTTGTTCCTGGCGTCCATGGGCATTTACGTCTTCAACCGGGACACCCTCTACAAGCTGCTGGACAACAACTTCACGGACTTCGGCAAACACATCCTCCCCATGGCAATTGAGAGCGAACGGGTGTTCTCCTCCGTGTTTCAGGGCTACTGGGAGGACGTGGGAACCATCCGCTCCTACTTCGAAGCCAACCTCGATCTGGTGGCGGAGTTGCCCCGGTTCAATTTCTTCGACATGAGCGCGCCGATCTTCACACGGCCCCGTTTTCTCCCGGCCTCGAAGATCAACGGCGCCTCGATTGACCACGCGATCATCGCGGAAGGCTGCATCATCAACCACTGCACTGTGTCGCACTCGGTCGTCGGCGTGCGGACAAAGATTGACGCGGGCAGCTACGTGTATCGGACCGTCATCCTGGGTTCCGACACTTACGAGCCCAAGGAGTCGGTCGAGGCGCATGCCGCCCGGGGGGAGCCGCCCGTGGGCATCGGGAAGGCCACGCACATCGAGAATGCCATCGTGGACAAGGGCGCGCGCATCGGGGACAACTGCGTCATCACGCCAGAAGGGAAGAAGGGGGACGTGGACCACAAGCTCTATTACGTGCGGGACGGCATCGTGATCATACCCAAGAACGCCGTCATCCCACACGGGACGAAAATCTGAACTCCGCCGCTGGCGATGGATCGCCCCGCCGCCGTCGTTTCCCGCTCCAGCGCGCCTGAACTGGCCTTGGGCATCGAGTGCGGCGGTACGCGCACAGCGGCCCTGCTGGTGGGGCACGATGGTGGCGTGCGGCAGCGGGTCGAGGCGGGCCCTGCCAACCTGCGTTTGCTGACGGACGAACAGTTGGCGGCGCATTTCCGGGAATTGGCCGCCCGGCTTCCGACTCCGGATTGCCTGGGCGTGGGTATGGCGGGCGCCCGGGAGGAAAGCGACCGGCGGCGCATCCGGGCGGCGGTCGAACGGGCCTGGCCGACCGTACCCTGCTGGGTGGGAAACGACCTGGATACCGCCCTGGCGGCGGCCGACCTCGAAGCGTGCGCACCCAGGGAAACGGTCACCCGCGTCATCATCATCAGCGGCACGGGTTCGTGTTGTTTCGGCCGCAATCCCGCCGGCGAGACGGTCAAGGTGGGCGGCTGGGGCCATTTGCTGGGCGATCGGGGGAGCGGCTACGACATCGCACGGCGAGCGTTGCGAGAGACGTTGGCCCGCTATGATGAAAGCGGAGCGTGGCCGCCTTTGGGGGCCCGGCTGCTCGCCGCCCTCACCCTGAACGAGCCCAACGACCTCGTTTCCTGGTTGTTCGCCGCCAGCAAAGCGGAAGTCGCGGCCCTGAGCCGTCACGTCTTTTTGGCGCGGGAGGCAGGCGATGCGTTGGCACGTCGGGTGGTGGCAGAAGCAGCCGGCGACCTCACCCGCGACGCGACCACCTGCGCCCGACGCTTGGGCGCGAAGGCCACTGCACTCGAGTTTGTGCTCACGGGTGGTGTCTTTCGGCATGCGCCCGGATATGCACGGCGGGTGGCGCGCGGCCTCCGGTCATCCTACTCGCGGGCCGGTGTCCGCACCTTGACCTTGGAAAGCGTCTGGGGCGCGGTGGCGTTGGCTCGTCAGCACGCTGGCAGCGATGTCCGGCCACCAAGTCCAAGCCCGCTGGCCAAGGCCCGCCGCCGCGTTTCGCCTCCCGAGCGGTGTCTGCCGGAGGTGACTGCCCCTTCTCCCACCGAAGCCCGCAATCCGCGGTCCGAGCGACTGGACCGCATGCCGGTGGAGGCGGCGATCGAGTTGATGCTGACCGAAGATGCCCGGTTGGGCGCGGTCTTGCTTCACCATCGCGATACGCTCGCGGCGCTGGTCAAACACGCCGCCGCGGCGTTTCGGCGTGGCGGACGCCTGATCTATGTGGGCGCGGGCACCAGCGGCCGGTTGGGCGTGCTCGATGCCAGCGAGTGTCCGCCCACGTTTCGCACGCCTCCGGAAATGGTGCAGGGCATCATTGCCGGCGGCCAGTCCGCCTTGTGGTCGGCTGTGGAAGGGGCGGAAGACGACTGGGACGCCGGGGTGCGGGCGATCGCGTTTCGCCGCGTGGGCCGCGCGGACCTGGTGCTGGGCATCGCTGCCAGCGGTCGCACACCCTTCGTTTGGGGGGCGCTGACCGCGGCCAAAGCCAGGCGCGCGACGACCGCGCTGCTTTGCTTCAATCCGTACCTGAAGATTCCGCCTCGCTGTCGGCCAGACATCTTGCTGGCCGCAAACACCGGGCCCGAAATTCTCACCGGGTCCACCCGGCTGAAAGCTGGCACGGCCACCAAACTGGTCCTGAACATCCTCACGACGCTCGCCATGGTTCGTTTGGGAAAAGTCGCCGGCAACCTGATGGTGGACCTCAATCCGTCCAACACGAAGCTGCGCGAGCGGGCCGTGCGGATTGTCACCGACCTGACAAAGGCGGATCCGCAAACGGCGCGGTCGGCACTCGAGGCGCGTGGTTGGGTCGTAAAGGACGCGTTGGCCCGACTGGGATTCAAGGTTGCGGGCCAGTCGGCCAGACCACCGGCGACGGCCGCGACGTGGAGCGCGGACGTCCACGTTCGCGGTAGGGAGGAAGGTGCGAGCAGCGGTGGTCGCCGGGAGCGTGGACGTCCACGTTCGCGGCACGCGACCAACGGCGGACGTGGAACCTTCGGGAAGTCGCGACCGAGAAGGTCCCGGAAGAGGTTGTTGCGAGCGTAGGTGGTTGTAGGTGGGGGCCGGCGGCGTCAGGTTGCCGCGTCCGTCGGGCGTCAACGGGCGCGGGCAGTTGCGGTGGGCGTTGTTGCCTTTGGCCACGCCGTTAAAGTACTGCCAAGGGGCTGGCGCTGTCGAAGAGGTTGAGCCCTCCCTACGCCGGACTCCAGACCCGTTCCCGTGCCTTGCGCCACCTACGGCGGCCCGCCCGTAGCGAGGGCAGGCTGCCCTTCAAAGCCCGCCGTTCGTCGCGGGACTCTTACGCGCCTCGTCTCGCCCCGCCTCAGCCGATCAACCGCCGCTTCGAGGCGCGGTGGCCCTACTTGACCGGAACCACCCGGAGCGCGGATTCGTTCGTGGCAGCGGAGGGTTGGCTCGGAGGAATGCGGAAGAGGGTTTCCGTCTTGGGCGCTTCTCCGACGCGGACCACCTCGTACACCCGCGCGACTGGCTTGCGGGTCTTGGCGATTTCGCGCTCGATTTCGGCCACGACCGGGTCCGCAAAGGGTTGGATCTCACTGGCCGAGCCGGTCGCAGAACGTGCTTCGCCCCCGGGCGCCCAACGCCTGGCGAACAGGTCGTTCTTTTTCACGATGAGTTGGCGGAGGTTTTCGGCCTGCTTCCACGAAGGGCCGTCGGCGATGATCTGGTAGCGGCCCCAGTCGTAGTCCGCCGCGCGTTGAATCTCTTCGCCATCCACGCGCAGGGCGTACAGGCCAGAGGCCAGCCCGCGAAGCTGGATGTAACATTGCGGGCGGGTGCTTTCCATGCGGTCCACGAAACCCTCGGGATTGGGCATAGGCAGCAGTTCCTCCTGATGCCGGACGCGCACGAACTGGTCCGTCCGGCTGCGGTCCAGGATGCGCGTACCGAAGCCGCCGTCGCGCAGCGAACCGTCGCTCTGGTAGCCGAAGCGCCAGTTGCTCGACCGCCACTGCAGACTGCGTTCGAGAGCGAGGGTGGCGCGGTAAAAGCCGAAGGCGGTGAGTTGCCCGCGATCATCGAAAAGTCGGGGAAAGCGGTTGGTGCCACCTTCGCTCACGCGCTCCAGAAAGTCTTCCGTCGCCCGCACCCAGGCGTGGAGGTTCACGAATTCAGCGTTCCGGTTGGTCGCGATGGTACCCACCACTTCGGTCAGCTTGCGGCGGAATTCCTCAGCGCGTAGAGCATCGGTGTCACCGTCGGCCGGCTTGGATCTCCCCAGCGGGCTGAACAGCAGCAGTCGTGGGCGCTGGTCGGCCGGGCCATCGGCAATCCGATCCAGTAGCCGGGCGAGGTGGGTCTGGAAAGCCGCCACCGCAGCGGCATCCCTTTCCCGAAGATCGTTGCCGAAGGCGAGGCCGACAACCGTCGGCTTGAGGATGCGCAACTCGTTGCGGAGGTCCTCGACCCACTGGTCACCGGGGCTTGTCACGCCCGCCAGGGGATGATTGGTCAGCCACGGAATCACGCGGACTTGGAGGTCCCGGTCCGGGTTTTGAGTGACGAGGCGGGTTTCGAGAAAGCCCATGGCCATCTCGCGTTCCAGCAGGCTGTCCCCCAGGAGCACCACGCGGTCGCCAGCCCGCCACTCGAAGGCCGGGCGGGGCTTCGGCCGTTGGGCCGGAACCGCGCCAGGCTCGGGTGCCCTGAGCGGTATCCGGTTGGTTTCGTTCAGAGGCTCCAAGGACAGCGGGTTCAGCAGGTCAGCGCTCATGACCCCGGAGGTCATGCCGAGGATGACCGTGCCACGAGCCAGGAAAGTCAGGATGCTCATCGGAGCGGAGGATATACGCGGAAGTCTCGCGCCAGCGCAAGGGGGCACTGGTCCAAACCGATGGGCGGATCCGGAGGCGGATCGGCAGGCTTTCCGCTTGAACCGGGAATCCCAAGCCGCACACTGAGCGCGGTGTCGCTGTCCGCAGCGATCGTTTGGTTGGTCAACCATTTGAAGCAGCCACTATCCCCATGTCGTATCCGCACTTCCTTTCTTCCCTTGCTGTCGTCACCGCCGTTGCGGTCGGGATGGCTGACAAGCCGGTTCAACTTTCGTTCCTGCCGCCCGAAGCGCAGATCGTGCCGGAGAACGAATCGGTGACGGCGTTTCGCCTCAGCTTCTACGGTCGGAACGTGAACATGACGGGTTTGGACTTGGGACTGGCTAACGAGACGTCCGAAGACTTTCAAGGCTTCGCGCTGGGCCTCGTGAACCTGGTCGAGGGGAACCTCCGGGGCGTGCAGTGGAGTGCCGTGAGCTATGCTCCGCAAGGGGGCGACGCGCAGGGCTGGATCAGCGCGTTCGTGAGCCAGATTGGGGGCAGCCTGACCGGGTTGCAGGAGGGCGTGGTGGTCATCGCCGACAAGGATGTGGCTGGGATCCAGTTGGGATTGCTGTGGAGCCAGGCTGGGGGCCACGTGGAAGGCGCCCAGATCGGGCTGGTGAATCAGGCCGCCTCGGCGAACGGTCTCCAGCTCGGCCTTGTCAACCTTGCCGGTGCGATGGAAGGACTTCAAATCGGTCTTTGGAATCAGATCCGCGACAAGGACGGCCTGAAGGTCCTGCCGCTCGTGAACTGGAAGTTTTGAGGCGGCGCGCCAGACCGGCTCGCGCGGGCGTGACGGTCGCGCAAGATCGGACTGCCCTTCCTCGGGCAATGGTCGTGGTGCCAGTCCAAAAGACGGGTCGGGGGAGCTTCGGCAAACGGCTGGGCCCCGCGCCAGAATCAGCGTCGCGCATCCGGGTTTTGCGTTTGACCCGTCTCGCCGCCGGCGGGTACGTTGCGCGCCTTTGACTGGCCTATGATCGGGACTCTTCGCAAGCATTCGACGTGGCTCTGGCTGGTGATCATTGTCGCGGTGATCATCAGCTTTGTGATCTATTTCACCCCCACGGTGGGCAGCGGACGGGGCGCGGGCGGGGCGACCGAATTCGGCACCATCAACAACCGGCCCATCACGCGGAAGGAATACATGGCGGCGATGACGGACGTGCAACTCCGGCTCTTCCTCCGGACCGGCCAGTGGCCGGACTCGTTTGATTTGCGGCGCATGGGGGTGAGTCTCGAGGACCAGACGCGGGATCGTCTGGTGCTGCTGGACCAGGTGCGGCAGCACCGAATCAAAGTGGACGATGCCGCCGTGGCCCGCTGGATCGCCGAGCAGTTGGGTGACCCCAGCCGGCCGGGCTCGGCGCGGCAGTTCTACGAGAATCTGGTCACCACGTTGCTGCCGCGCCATGGGGTGTACGACTCAGACTTCGTGCGGTTCATCCGGAACGAGATCGCGGTGAACCACTTGTTCAGCTTTGCCAGCCAGGCGGGACGCCTGGTACCGCCGCGCGAGGCCGAAGCGGAGTTCCGTCGGAGTCACGAGAAGATCGAGGCGGAAGCGGTGGTGTTCAGCGCCTCGAACTACCTGGCGCAGGTGGTGCTCGATCCACCACTGCTGGCCGAGTACTACACCAACAACCGGAGTCTCTACCGGATTGATGAGCGCGTGCGGGTTCATTACGTCGAGTTTCTGACGACCAACTTTGTTGCCAAGGCCGATGAGTTTCTCGCGCGGCGCACCAATCTCACCGAGGAGATTGACCGTGAGTACATCCAGCGGGGGGCGAATTCGTTCGTGGATACCAACGGGCAGGTCATGCCTCCTGATCTGGCCAAGGCCAAACTTCGCGCGGATTTCCGGGACCGGCAGGCCGCCATTGAGGCGCGCAAGGCCGCCTCGGCCTTCGCGACCAACATTGAATCCCTGAACCCGCCCACCGCCGACGGTTTCGTGCGGCTGGCGGCGGATAAGGGAGTTCTGCCGCTGGTGACCGAACCGTTCACCCGGAACCAAACGCCCCCCGGCCTGCGGGTCGGGCGAAACTTCACCGAGATCGCCTTCAAGCTCGACCCCACCAACCCGATCTCCTCCACCATCGTGGGGCAGGACGGCGTGTACATCATCGCGCTCAAAGAGCGGATCCCGAGCGAGGTGCCGGACCTGGATCAGATTCGCGAGCGGGTCACCGAGGATTACAACCGCGACACTTCGACGCGGCTGGCACGCGAGGCGGGCGAAAAGTTCGCCCGAGCGCTGAACAGCGGTCTGGCGCAGGGGAAGACCTTCGCGGAAGTCTGCGCCGAGGCCGGCGTGACTCCGGTGGCTTTGCCCGTGTTCTCGGCCGCAACACGGACCCCGCCTCCGGACTGGGACCGACGTCTCAACCTGGAGCAGGTGAAGGCGATGACCAGCGGCAAGCCAGCCGGCTCGGCCACGGACCTCATCTTCACGCGCGACGGTGGATTAGTCGTGTACGTCAAAACGCGAACGCCGGTGAGTGACGAGGAGGTAAAGAGCGGTTTGGCGGCAACGTTGGCGGAGATGGAGGGCCAGGGCCGGATGCGCGCGTTCAACGAGTGGTTCCTGCATCAACTTCAAGCCAGCCGGATCAACACCATCAAAGGCCGGGACGATCAGGCTGACCCGGCGGCGATGCCTTGACCCGCTCGGGTGATATTTCCGCCCGACAGGAGCCCGGGAGCTGACCTCGGACCCGCAGCAGGGCATGTTGCCCCCGATCAAACTGTCCTGGCGCCCTTCGAGCGACTTCTGGGAACTGTCGTCGCTGTTCGAAGACAATCACCTGCTGGCCCTCGACAAGCCCGCAAACCTCGCACTGGCCTCAAACCAAGAAAACGAGCTGAGCCTGACCAACTTGATCGCCGCCGGCATTCGGGAGGGGGCGCGGTGGGCCACGGCTCGCGGGTTGACCAGTTTGTTCGCCGCGAACCGCGTCGAGCCGGACGGTTCGGGCGTCGTGCTGTTCGCGAAGTCCCGTCCTGTGCTGGCCGAGCTGACCAGTCAGTTTGGCTCCTGCCAGCCGAACCGCGTTTACTGTGGTTTCGTTAAGGGGCAACCGAGGGAGAATGAGTTTGAAGTCACGGTCCCACTGGCCCCGCATCCCGGCCGGCCCGGCGGGTTGGTGGTGTCCCCCGGTCGCGGCAAGAAGTCCATCACCCGGTTTCGAGTTCTGGAGCGATTCGCGGGGTACACCCTGTTACACTGCGAACCGCTGACCCATCGGCTGGGCCAGATCGGCAGCCATCTGCGCTGGATCGGCCTTCCCCTCGTGGCGGACCCGTTCGCCGGTGGTCAGCCGCTGTTGCTCTCCCGTCTCAAGCCGAACTATCGTTTCAAGGGCGACCGACCCGAAGTACCCCTGTTGGGACGAACCGCACTGCATCTCGATTGCATCACGGTCAACCACCCGGACTCCGGCAAACCGTTCAGCATCGAAGCTCCGCTGCCGAAGGATTTCCGCGTGGCTTTGAAGTATTTGCGCCGCTACGCGGGTTGAGGGCGAGGGCGGGGGACCACGGTGGTCAGTGAAGCCCCCGTGCTAGGCGAAGTCGGCGAAGACTTCTCGCGCGTACTCGGCACTGCGGCGATGGGCCTCGACGGCAGTCAGGGTCTTGGGTGTTCCGGACTCGACTGCGACTTCCAGCACCAGGTGCGGCTTCACCCGTTTCCGTTTGAGTGCGGCGGCGAGCGCTGCGTGATCAATGTCGCCCGGTCCCAGCGTCTCCGACCAGACGCCGTTTTGTGACTGCCGGAGGTGGAGTTCGCTGATCCGCTGGCCGTACAGCTCGATCACGTCGAAAAGCGCGACCTGCGAATTCCCCGCGCCGCGGTACATCCAGTGCGAATCCAGGCACAGGGTGACGTAGCGCGGATCGGTACCGACCATCATGTGGTGGAACTCGCGGGCCGCGGCGCGCAACTCGATGTCGTGGTAGTGATAGGCGAGCGTCATCTTGAGCGCGGCGAGCTCGCGACCCAGTCGGTTCAACGCGGCGGCCTGGGTCCGCAACTGCGCGTCGCTCTTGTTCTCCGGCCCACCCCAGCGGATCGGATTCGGATTGGTCACAACGATGCGCGTGCCGAACGGTTTGACCTCCCGCGCCACGTCCAGAATTCGGCCCACGCTCTCTTCCGCTTGAGCCGCTTCGTGCAGTGTGCTGTTGGCGTACAGCGACCGCATCTCGAGCCCATGCCGGCGAAGCAGAGGCAGCAGGTTCCGAACATCTTCGGTGCCGCCGGCGCCGGGCTCGAAACCGTTGATGCCGCTGGCGACTACGTCAGCCAGTCCAGAATCGAGGTCGGCAGCAAAGTTCCGCCCCTCGCGCTGATAGAAGACGTGCCACGAATAGGCGTTGGTGGCGAGATGCAGCGATTTGGTTTTGGCGGCGCGAAGCCCCGGGGCAACGAGGAGGGTGACAGTGGTGCAGCAGGCACGCTGGAGGAACGCGCGACGGTGTTGAGGGGGCGTCTTCATGGCGGGAGAATCGAACGGGAAGTGGCGGATGGCAAGAATTGAGCCGGTGACCGGGAATCGTGCTGTCATCGCCGGGGCCTACTTCACCTTCCACTCCAAGATTCCGCCGGAAAACCCGGGCTGCAGTTGGACCTCCAGCCGCAAGGCGGTCGTTTCGACCGGTGGGAATTCAGTCGTGTTCCAGCCATTCCGCCGCGTTTCAATCTCCGCGCCGGGCACCGGCTGCCAGGTGTCGCCCCGTCTGGCGAGCAGGCGTGCCGAAGCCGGCACGCGGCACTGCCCAGCACCGGTGTCATCGAACCAGTACACCGAGACGCCGCCCACCTTGCGCGGTTGACCGAAGTCGAATTGGACCCACTCGATGGTGCCCTGGCGCGGCCACCACGTGAAACGCGGAATTTCCTGGTCGTTGGAGTGTGTCGGTTCGATCCCATCCCCCAAGGCGTCCAGCGAGTCGCTCTCGTAACAGTGGGAGGCGCTGGCGGGGAAGGCGGAGGGCTGGGGCTGGGCGGGTGCCGTCCAAGTCACCGCCTCCGGACCGTCGCCGATCACTGGGAACTGGGCAATTCGCAGCCGGGCGGCCCCCATAGGAATAAGGCGAATCCTTTCGGT
>CALJWR010000320.1 GCA_937976685.1 uncultured Verrucomicrobiae bacterium | reverse complement strand
GGGTTCCTCCTGCAGCCGGTCCACTTGGTCAAGGATCGCATCGCGCGCGGGAGCGAAGTTGGCGGCATCCATGACGGCGCTGATGCCGATCAACCCCGGGGCACCCGGGTTGTAGGTCCAGGCGTCCACGGAAGTCACCAGGCCGAGCTTCTCCCGCACTTTCTGGTGCAGGCGGGAGCTGCGGCCGCCGCCCAGCAGGAGCGCCAGCGTGTCGAGAGCCGGCAGATCGGGATGCCGCAAATCGGGGATGTGCCAGCTCAGGTGAACATGGGCGAGTTCGACAGGCGCTTCCTCCAAGCAGACGCGCTCCGCGAGTTGCCGGGGTTCCTCGGGCAGCACGGCGTTGGGCACCGGTCGGGCGGGGGTGTCTCGGAAGGTCGCTGCCAGTTGCGCGAACACGTCCTCGGCCGCCACATCGCCCACCACCACGAAGAACAGGTTGTTGGGCGCATAGTGCTCGGTGTAGTAGCCCACGATGTCCTCGCGGGTCAGCCGGTTGAAGATGTCTGGGAGGCCGATGATCGGGAAGCGGTAGGGGCTGCGCGTGTAAGCCACCTCGAACAGCCGGCGGCTGGAGCGCCGGTGCGGATCGTCGTGGCACATGTCCATCTCGCGGCGGATGACGTCCATCTCCTTCGCCAGTTCCTCCGCCGGCAGGCTGGCGTGCAAGGCGATGTCCGCCAGCACATCCAGGGCGATGCGCGCGCCGGTGTTCGGCACATTCACCCAGTACACCGTGCGGTCAAAGGACGTGTAGGCGTTCAGATAACCACCGGCGGCCTGGACCTCCTGATCAATCCGGCCGGGCCCGCGGGTGGTGGTGCCCTTGAACAGCATGTGTTCGAGCACGTGCGACAGCCCCGCCCCCAGCCAACGCCCTTCGTTCACACTGCCAGCGCGGCACCACAATTGAGCGCTCACCACCGGCGCGCTGCGGTCCTCGCGGACGATGATCTGCAGACCGTTGTCGAGGGTCTGGGTGCGAACGCCGTCCGGCACCGCCGGAATCGCTGCCGCTTCAGCGGCCGAGAGGTTGGGAGGCAAGGACATGAGAGAGGGCAAGCCGGGGACGGCTCACGCGCGGGCAAGAACGGTTTCGGTCCGCCGGGGCGGCTATTGTCGTGTCGGGCGATGCAGGCGCCGCGAGGCGGGCGCGGGCGCACATCATTGTCCCGCCTTGGCGGCGTCAGTCGGCCGTGCCGGCCTCCACGGGCGCGTGGGCAGGAACGGCTTGCGGAAAGCTTCCTCAAAGTCCAAGCCGCCTTCGAAGTCAGCGCGCGAGTCCGCGTCGGTTTTGGAGAACAACCCGGCGTCAATGAGGTTGAAAACAATGTCGCCGATGTCTTCTCCGCGCCGGATGCCCCATTCGTTGAGTACCATAAGTGCCATCGGGCCATACTGCTGGAGCGCGTAGGCGCGCGACCCGGCCAGCAACTCCTGGCCGGTGATGTGTCGCAGCTTGCCCTTGTTCGCCTTGCTGATCGCCTTCTGGGTGAAATCGAGCGCCTCGCGGACAAATTCGTAGGCCTCCCGCGTGTAGCGGGGGTCGCGGGCGACAATCCGTTCGACGCCTTCGTCAAAATCCTGTGGTTGCATCTTCAACAGCCGTCGCTTTGGCCGGCTCGCGGAGCGGACCCGGGTGAGCCGTGCGCCAGGCCTTCACCGCCCAGCCGACCAGCAGCAGGGCAATCACCCCGCAGAGGACCAACTGCTCCTGTCTGGTCAATCGCGACACCGGACCGAGCTTAGCGGGTTTTTCACGAAACGGCAATGTTCACCAGCTTGCGGGGCACCACGATCACCTTGCGCACGGTTTTTCCCGCCAGGAAGGGCTGCACCTTTTCCGCTGACAGCGCCGCTTGTTCCAGGTCCGCGTTGGTTGCCCCGGCCGGCACAACGAGGACCTGACGCAACTTGCCGTTAACCTGCACGGGAATCTCCAGGGTGTCCTCGACCAGCAGCGCGGGATCAAAGATCGGCCAGTGGGCATAACTCAGCGACGCCACCGGCAGCCCGAACGTGACGTGGAGGCGTTCCCAAAGCTCCTCCGCCAGGTGCGGGGCGAACGGCGCCAGCAACTGGAGGAAGGGGCGCATCACGCTCACCGGTCGCGCCGGCCAGGTCATCGCTTCGTTGATGAACACCATCATCGCGGAAATGGCGGTGTTGAACCGAAGTCCCTCGAGATCCTCCGTGACCTTCTTGATGCAGGCGTGCAGCGCTTTCAACTGCGCCGGCGTTGCCGCCGCGGTCACCAGCGCGGAACTGAGTCTGAGGTCCCGCAAGAACTCCGCTGCCCGCGCCGGCTCGGCCGTGCAGCGTTGCTCGAACTCCGTTTCGCTGGCCTCGTCCACGAACACCCGCCACACGCGGCCGAGAAAGCGATACACCCCCTCGACCCCCTTGGTGCTCCACGGTTTGGTGTCCTGAAGCGGCCCCATGAACATCTCATACAGCCGGAATGCATCCGCGCCAAACTCCTTGAGGATGTCGTCCGGGTTCACCACGTTGCCGCGCGACTTCGACATCTTCTGACCGTCTTCGCCCAGAATGAGTCCCTGGTTGACCAACTTGAAGAAGGGCTCCGGAGTTGAGACGTGGCCAAGGTCGTACAGCACCTTGTGCCAGAAGCGCGCGTACAGGAGGTGCAGGACGGCGTGTTCGGTGCCGCCGACGTAGAGATCCACCCCGGGTGTGGCCGCTCCAACGCCCGAGCCTTCCGCCGTCGGTCCCGGCGCAGTGCCCATCCAGTACCGCTCCGCCTCTCGCCCCACAAACGATTGCGCGTTGCCGGCGTCCAAATAGCGGAGGTAGTACCAGCATGAGCCGGCCCACTGGGGCATGGTGTTGGTTTCCCGCACGGCTCCGTCGGGCAGGGTCACCCAGTCCCGGGCGCGGGTCAGGGGCGGCTGGCCGTCCGGGGTGGGCTTGTAATCGTCGAGCGAAGGAGGCAGCACGGGCAGGCCGCTCTCGGGCAGGGCCTCGTGGCACAAGTTGCCTGCGGCATCGCGTCGCCAAACGATGGGAAACGGCTCGCCCCAGTACCGCTGCCGGCTGAAGAGCCAGTCGCGCAGCTTGTAATGGATGGTTCGTTGGCCGAGCCCCTGCGCTTCGAGCCACGCGGTGATCTTCCGCTTGGCTTCTGCGGTGGGCAGGCCGGTGATCGCGACGCCCGGACCGGTCGAATTGACGGCGATGCCGTCGTCCACAAAGCCACGCCAGTCGGTCTTCGGGTCGAGGGGTTGCACGACCTGCAGGATGGGCAGGTTGAACTTCGTCGCAAACTCCAGGTCCCGCGTATCGTGCGCCGGGACGGCCATGATCGCTCCTGTGCCGTAGGTGCTGAGAACGTAGTCCGCGATCCAGATGGGAATGCGCTCGCCATTGACCGGATTGACGGCGTACGCACCGGTGAACACGCCGGTCTTCTCCTTCGCCAGCTCGGTGCGCTCAAGGTCGGACTTCTTGGCCACCTCCGTCTGGTAGGCACGCACGAGGTCGCGCTGCTCCGCCGTGGTGATCACATCCACCAGCCGATGTTCCGGAGCCAGGACCAGGTAGGTCGCGCCGAACAACGTGTCCGGACGGGTGGTGAACACGCGGATGATCCCGCCGGAACCATCCACTATGAAATCCACTTCCGCTCCCTCGCTCCGCCCGATCCAGTTCCGCTGCATCTCCTTGAGTGAATCGCTCCAGTCAATCGTGTCCAGGTCGGCCAGCAACCGCTCGGCGTAGGCGGTGATGCGGAGCATCCACTGGCGCATGGGCCGACGCTCGACCGGATGCCCACCCACCTCGCTCCGGCCGTCAATCACCTCTTCGTTCGCGAGCACGGTCCCCAGCGCGGGACACCACCACACCGGGGCCTCGCTGACGTACGCCAACCGCCGGGCATCGCGGTAAGCGCGGCGGGCCGGCTCGCTGTCACATCCTGCGGGGTATTGCAGCGTACTGATCGGCTCCGCCCGGTTGGTCTCCGGGTTGATCCACGCATTGTACAGTTGCAGGAAGATCCACTGAGTCCACCGGAAGTACGCCGGGTCCGTGGTGTCCACCTCCCGCGACCAGTCGTAGCTGAAGCCCAGGCTTTTGATCTGGCGCTTGAACGTCGCGATGTTGGCCTCGGTGGTCTTGCGCGGGTGTTGGCCGGTCTTGATCGCGTATTGCTCCGCCGGCAGGCCAAAGGCATCCCACCCCATCGGGTGCAGCACGTGTCGCCCGGTCGCCCGACGGTAGCGGGCGAGGATGTCCGTGGCGGCGTACCCCTCCGGATGACCCACGTGTAACCCGGCACCCGACGGGTACGGGAACATGTCGAGGATGTAGAACTTCGACGGCAGGTCGGCGGCGTGCGGCTGCTGGCCAGCCAGTCCATGGCGGATACCAAATGGATGAGCGGCGGGAATCGGCTCCCCGGGGTTGAACGCGCGGAACGTTTGCTGCGCATCCCAATGAGACTGCCATTTGGGTTCGATCAGGTGGAACGGGTATTGTCGCCGAGCCATAGGGCCAGGCACTTTGGCGAAAGGCGGCGGCCGTCGCAACGCTCGCGTTCCCGTCGGCAATTGCGTCCGCCGGCGGTCAGAGGCACTTTGGCCGCGTGGACTGGCAGCAAGTCATCGCCCTGCTGATCGTCGGCGGCACGGTCGGGGCCATCGTCTGGCGCGGATGGAAGCGTCGGCGAAGTGGTGCGGGGGGTGGCTGCCCCGGCGGGGGTTGTGGCTGCGGTGGTGCGACAGCTGAAGACAAGCCGCGCGTCATCTATCGCGCCCGCAAAGGCCAGCGCCCGGAAATCATCCTCAAGTCCCGCTGAGCAGGGTTCTGTTCCCAAACCAAGCCATTCCCCTGACCACCCGCGGCACTATCACGGGCTCCGTTGGACGCGTGCGACCAGCGGTTCCGTTTTGCCTCCGCCTTGATTCCGCCCGGCATCCACCCCACCCTCCCACCTGAATGCGCATCCCGCTTCGCCGCGTCGGGCCCATCCTCGCGTTTGCCCTTGCCCTGCTGGCCAGTGCGGTCTTCACCGGCTGCCGCACCGGGACCGCGAATCCCCACCCCGTTCGCCTCCGCGTGATGACGTACAACATTCACCACGGCGAAGGCGTGGACGGCGTGGTGGACCTCGCGCGG
>CALJWR010000319.1 GCA_937976685.1 uncultured Verrucomicrobiae bacterium | reverse complement strand
GCGCAACAGAGTGCCCATGCGCGCCTGGTGCTCGGTGCGCGACAGGCCAAAGCACCGGCCCACGAAGTTCAGGTAGCTGAGCGCGGTCAGATCCTTGGGAAAACTGGGTGAGTCCGAGAGAAAGCCCATCCGCTGCCGCAGGTGCTTGGCCCCGGCGCTCATGGGCTGGCCGAACACCCGGACGGCGCCGGCGCTTGGCGTGTTCAGTTCGAGCGCCAGGCGCAACAGCGTGGACTTGCCCGAACCGTTCGCGCCCAGGAGACCAACGGTCGAGCCGGTCGGGATCGCGAAGGACACGTCGGCCAGCGCGACTCGGCGGTCCTCGTAAATCTTGATGACGCGATCAAATTGGATGGCGGCGGCTGGCATGGTGGGCCTCCTGGGACACGCGCAAGGGGCAAAGTGGCGTGCGGGTCTTGATCCCCTTGCCCGGTGAACGGGGGGCGCTTCAGGATGGGGACCCGGGATTGAACCCGAAGCAGAGTGGAGAGACGGTCTTCCGGCAGGCAAGCGGTCATTGATTTACGGGTCGGGCTGGGTGGTTGCCCGGCAACCCCGCGGGCGGTACGTTGGCGGGAAAGTGTGCGGCGGGGTGTCCCGCCCGATTCATGAGAGGACTGCTGTTGAGTTTGGGACGCGGTTGGCTGTGGGCGGCGCTGTCGGGATCGCTCCTCGCCCAGCCCAGGATCAACGAGTTCCTCGCCGCGAACCATTCGATCGCTCCCGACAACGCGGATTTCGAGGATTACTCGGACTGGATCGAGTTGCACAATCCGGGACCGTCCGAGGCGTCTTTGGCGGGGCATTTTCTGACGGACGATCTGGATCAGCCGCTAAAGTGGGCTTTCCCGAAAAGCGCCCTCATCCCTGCAGGGGGCTACCTGCTGGTGCGTGCGGACGGCCGGGACGCCGGGCCAGGCGAAACGCATCTCCGCGGCTACTGGCCCTGGGGCAGCACTTTCCAAACCCGCCGCTACCACGCGAATTTCAAGCTCAGTGCCGAGGGAGAGGTCATCGGCCTCTTCCGCATGGAAGGTTCCCCTCGGGAGATCGTTTTGATCCCGCCGGGCAGTGAGTGGCGCTACCGCGATCTCGGATCCGATCCGGGGCCGGATTGGATGGCGGTGACTTACGCTGATTCGGGATGGGCAGCAGGGGCGGCGCCTTTGGGCTACGGAGACGCGGGAGTGGCGACCCAGGTGAGCTTTGGCCCCGATTCCCAGCGAAAGTATCCCGCCACCCACTTTCGGCGGTCTTTTCAGGTTGCCAACCCCGCCCGGCTCGGGGCCATCCGCTTTCGGGTGTTGGTGGACGATGGCGCGGTCTTTCACCTGAACGGCGTCGAGGTCGGCCGCCTGCGGATGCCCGCCGGCTCCCTCGGGCATACCAATTACGCGCTGGACAGTCCGCCGCGAGAGGGTGTCTTCGAGGCACTCGAACTTCCGCGAGAGGCTTTCCGCGCAGGGACGAATGTGCTGGCGGTGGCAGTGCATCAGGTTTCGGGTTCCAGTTCAGATCTGGCATGGGACGCCGAACTGGTGGCCGATGAATTCGCGGGTCAGCCCGTTCGGGTAGATGCGGTTGAGTTCGGCCCCCAGACGGCGGACGTTTCCTACGGTCGCAATACGTCCGGGGGGTGGTCGTTTTTTGGTTTCCCCACGCCCGGGGAGGCCAACCGGGGTGAACCGTTGACCGAGCTGCAACCGGCACCGGCGGTGGAAGCGTCGCTGGCGAGCGGCTTTCTTGCCGGGGCGGCCGTGGTCGAGCTCAATGCGCCGGCGGGGGCGGAGATCCGCTACACTTTGGGCGGAGGAGTGCCTGGCCCCGCATCCCCGATTTACCGCCAGCCCCTCACGGTTACCAATACCATGATGCTTCGCGCCCGTGCGCTATTGCCCGGGCACATTCCGGGGCCGGTGCTCACCCGTGCGTACTTCATCGGCGAGCCGGGGGACCGGGCCTTGCCGGTCATTTCCCTGGTGGCGGACCCGGAGACGTTGTTTGGCGACGCGATCGGTATTTACGAGAATCAGACTCCGTATCCGTACAAAGGCCGCGAGATTCCCGCGTGGGTCGAGTTTTTCGAGCCGGGCGGCGCGTCGGGGTTTGCAGTGGGGTGCGGGGTGCGGATTGGTGGCGAGAATATCTGGCGATTCGCTCAGAAGCCCCTGAATCTTCATCTGCGGGACCGGTACGGGGATGAGCTGATTGCCTATCAGATCTTTCCCGACGAACCGGTAGGCTTCTTCGGGCGGCTCAACCTGCGGAACGGCGGGGACAACTGGGATCGCGACATGCTGCGGGACGCGCTGATGGCGCGTCTGCTCCGCGGTCGAACCGAGAATGACCTCTCGTCCTATCGTCCCGGCGTCGTCTTTGTGAATGGTCGCTACTGGGGCATCCACAACCTGCGCAAGCAGTTCGATCCGGTCTTCTTTGCCCAAGAACATCACCTGGCCGAGGGAACGTACGATCTGGTGCAGTACGCCCACAACGAGTTGGGCGTGACGACGCTCATGGCCGAGATCGGGAACACGGAGAGCTACGAGGCATTCCACGATTTTTACACGACGCACAACCTCCGCGCACCCACCAACTATGCCGCCGTGGCGATGATGATGGAGGTTGACTCGTTCATTGATCAGGTGGTGGTCAATGACTTCGGCATGAACACGAGTTGGGGCCACAACCGGGAGTTTTGGCGGGCGCGCGCCCCCGGGGCCCGATGGCGCTGGAACGTGCCGGACCTGGATCGCTGTTTTGTGGCCGGCAATGTGCGCAGTTCCCTGATTGACGATTTCCGCGCCAGTTACCCGTTGTTCCAGGCCCTCGACGACAATCCGGATTTCGTTGATCGCCTCTTGCAACGGTACGCCGCGCACGTCGCCAGCACCTTCCACCCGGAGCGGGTGATCGCCATGCTGGACACGCTCGCAGCCGAGGTGGAAGGGGAGATTCCCCGGCACATCGCCCGCTGGGCGGCGGAAGGTGGAATGGCCTCTGTGGCCGCGCGCCAGGCACATCTCGAGGAGATCAAGAGCTTTGCCCGCGCGCGCCCGGGCCATGCCCTGAGCCGGCTCGAGTCGGAACTGAACGTCCGCCGAGGGCTCGCCCGGCTGACGCTGACGTTGACTCCTCCCGGCGGCGGCAGAGTCCTCGTGGCGGGCGTTCCGCTCCTGCCCGAAGTGGGCCTCGCGGTGGACTTGTTTCGCGATACGCCGGTGGAACTGATCGCCGAGCCGGCTCCCGGTTTCGAGTTCGCGGGCTGGAGCAGCGGTGATTCCAATCCGAATCGGCGGCTCGTGTTGAGCGGGGATCTCTCGCTGACGGCCAACTTCCGTCCCGGCGCAGAAACCGTTCTGCCGCCCGTGATCGCCAGCGAGACGACCTTGACGGCGGCGGGGTCGCCTTATTCGGCTCAAGGAGAGGTGGTGGTGGCGCCCGGAGTGACGCTGAGGATTGAACCGGGGGTGAAGGTTCGAATGCCTCCCGGCGCGGGGATCCGTGTTCACGGTGCGCTGCTGGCCCTCGGTACGGCGTCGGAGCCGATCGAGTTCGGCGGGCGGGGCGAACGAGCCTGGGGCAACCTCAGTTTCGTCAATGCCACGGCGGTTTCGCGACTCTCGCACGTCGTTGTCCGTGGCGCCGGCACGAGCCGGTTTGATCCGGTGAACCTTCGGGCGGCGGTGTCTGCCAACCGTTCACACCTGGTGATCGAGGACGCGGAGATCGCGGCCCCGCTGCCGATCTTCGCGCGTTTCGGTGCGACCGAGTTGCGACGGAGCCGGATTTACGTCGGCTTCTCGGGCGACGGGATCAACGTCAAGTCCGGGGCGGGCATCGTTGAGGATTGCTCCTTTACCGGGGCCGCGACCCCGGACACCGACGCGATTGACTTTGACGGTGTCACCAACGGCGTCATCCGCGGCAACGGCATCTACGGGTTTCAGGGTGTAAACAGCGACGGCATTGACGTCGGCGAGGCGTGTCAGAACCTGGTGGTGATCAGCAACCGGATCTTCCATGTGGCCGACAAGGGCATCTCGGTGGGGCAGGCCTCGGAGGTGCGGGTGGAGCGCAACCTGATCGTCAACTGCGGCTATGGGGTTGCGGTCAAGGACGCAGGCAGCCGGGCCCTGGTCAACCAAAACACCTTCGCCCGCAACCAGGTGGGAGTGGGCGCGTTTGAGAAGAACGCGGGGCGGGGCGGCGGAACGGCGTGGGTTACCCAGTGCATCTTCTCGCGTTCCAAGGACGCCCCGGTTCTGGTGGATCAACGGTCGCAGATGCACGTGAGCTTCTGCCTTTCCGACACGCTGGCGTTGGCTGGCGAGGGAAACCTGCTGGCCGATCCGCAGTTTGTGGATCCCGGGAACTACGACTTCTCCCTGGCGCCCGGTTCTCCGGCGCGCGACGCCGGGGATCCCGCGCAGCCGCCCGATCCCGACGGCTCCCGCGCCGACCTCGGAGCGTACTATGTCTTCGCACCGGACGACTATCCCTACCTTGCCCCGAACGTCGTGGTCATCAACGAGGTCATGGCCCATTCGCCGGACGGCTTGCCCGACTGGATCGAACTGTACAACCAGAGCGCTCGCCCACTCGATCTGGGGGGGCTGGTTCCTGAGTGACAGCGCCACCTTGCCGCAGAAATACCGCATCGTGCCGGGCACCATTCTGCCCGGACATGGTTACCTCGTGTTTTGGGAAGATCGGCATTTCGGGGCGAGCAGCGGGGATCCCGGCGCGCTGATACCTTTTGCCCTGAGCGAGAATGGTGACTCGGTTCACCTGCTCGGCCCCAGCGACGGAGTGCGGCCGGATTACGTCGAGGTGGAGGACTTCGGGGCTTCGGAGGGTGGCGTCAGCATTGGCCGCTACTACAAGGCCAGCACACGAACCTACAACTTCGTGGCGATGGCGTGCCCCACGCCGGGCGCGACGAACAGCGAACCCCGGGTCGGCCCGGTGGTGATCAGCGAGATCATGTACCATCCGCCCGAGGCCGATGCCGAGTACCTCGAGCTGATCAACATCTCCGACCAGCCCGTGACGTTGTGGGACCCGGACCGCAATGCGCCGTGGGCCTTCACCCGGGGCATCACCCATCTATTCCCGAGGTCTCCGCCGATCACTCTGGCGGTCGGGGAACGCCTTCTGCTGGTGAAGAACGCCGAGGTCTTCCAACGGACCTATCGCCCGCCGGCCGGAGTCCGGGTGACCCAATGGGCCGGGGGTGCCCTCGACAACGCGGGGGAAACGCTCGAACTGGCGCAACCCGGGGACACCGACGAACTCGGCGTTCGGCGGTATATCCGGGTGGATCGTGTGGACTACTCGGACGCCCCGCCCTGGCCCGTCGGGCCGGATGGCGGGGGCACTTCATTGGTGCGCGTGCGCGAGAGGGCTTACGGCAACGACGTCGCCAACTGGGCAGAAGCCGACCCGACGCCCGGGGCCAACGGGTAACAGTACTGGGCGGCGGGCTTCGCCTGGTGGCCAGACCAGGCGGTGATCGGGGCGGATCCGGATGGTGATGGATTGGCCAACGGTTTGGAGTACGCACTGGGCACGGATCCTCTGGTCCCTTCTCAACTCGACTGGCGGCTGCGATTCCTCGAGGGCGAGGTCGAGGTCGCGTTCAAACTGGCGGGACGGCGGCCCGAAATAGTGAGCTTCATCAAGCGAACGGACCAGGTCTCGCCAGCCCGTTGGACTCGTCTGCCCGTGACCTTAACGGGAGCCGGTCCCGGCGGGTACGAAGTGACCGCACGCGCCCCGCGCCAAGAGCCCTTGGGATTGTTCCGACTGGGCGTCGAGTGGTTGAATCCCTGAACGTCTTGGGCCGTGGACGGGCGGCCCGTTCGGAGCCTTCGCGAAGCCGGACTTGCCCTTGGCGCGGCTTGCGCCAAAGTGCCCCCATGTTCCACCTGGGCCGTCTCGTTTCTGCCGCCGTGATCGCGTGGGCCTCGCTGTTTGAAGTGGTTCAGGTCAGGCCGGCCGACTCGGACTCGTGGCAGGACGTGGGCAGCGACGCGCTGGCGGCATACTTCCGGGCGGAGACGGAGCGATTGGAAGCGGCGGGTCGCGCGCGGCTCTCGGTTTCCCGCGAAGAATGGCTCCGCAGGGCCGCGGACGACCGCCGGCAGTTGTTGGACATGCTCGGGCTCGACCCACTGCCGGATCGGGGCGACCTGCGGGCGACCGTCACCGGCCGGCTTGATCACCCGGACTTCACGGTCGAGAAACTCCACTTCCAGTCCCTGCCCGGCTTGTACGTGACGGCGAATCTGTACGTGCCGCGGGGGTTGCCCCGGCCCGCGCCGGCGATCCTCTACGTGTGCGGCCACACGCCGGTGAAGACCAACGGCGTGAGTTGCGGCAACAAGACGGCATACCAGCACCACGGGATCTGGTTGGCAAGAAACGGCTACGTGTGTCTCGTCATGGACACGATTCAACTCGGGGAGATCGAAGGGCTGCACCACGGGACGTACCGGGAGGGGATGTGGTGGTGGAACGCGAAGGGCTTCACGCCGGCTGGGGTCGAGGCGTGGAACAGCATCCGGGCGCTCGACTACCTCGAGTCCCGGCCCGAGGTGGATCGCCAGCGTCTCGGGATGACCGGTCGCTCGGGCGGCGGCTCGTACACGTGGACGGTTGCGGCGCTCGACGAGCGCGTGCGGGCGGCCGCGCCCGTGGCGGGGATTACGGACCTGCGGAATCAGGTGGTGGACGGCTGCGTGGAAGGCCACTGCGACTGCATGTTCTTTGTGAACACGTACCGGTGGGATTTCGCGCAAATGGCCGCCCTGATCGCGCCCCGCCCGTTGCTGGTCGTCAATACGGACAGCGATTCCATCTTCCCGCTGGATGGTGTGGTGCGGCTGCACGCGCAGGTCCGCGGGGGGTACGCGGCGTTGGGCGAGGCCGGGAAGCTCGGACTGGTGATTGGCCCTGGTGGTCACCACGACACGCAGGACCTTCAAGTTCCGGTCCTGCGCTGGTTCAACCGGCACCTGAAAGGGGAAGACCCGCCCGTGTCCACTGCGGCCGAAAGGCTCTTCGATCCGCTGGCACTGCGCGTTTTCGATGCAGTGCCAGCCGACCAGATCAACACCCGCATTCATGAGCTGTGGGGAGGACAACCCGTCGAGGAGCCGGCTCCCGACCTGACCAGCCGACTGCGAACGCGGGCTTTCGCGGGCTGGCCGGAATCGCCGGACCCGCCTGCCCCGCGGCTCGTGTCCCGGTCGGTTGAGGATGGCCTGAGTCTTGGTCTGTGGGAATTCACCAGCCAGCCGTATGTGACCCTGCCGCTGTTCGTCGTCGAGCCCGCGGCGGGCGCGTTGCCGCAAACTGACTGCCGGGTGCTGGACGAAGCCGACTGGCGGCGGTGGGCGGCCGCGCTCGGCCGGCGTGCCCCTCGATTAACCAATTCGATTTCCGACCTGGTGGCACCGCCCGACGCAGCGACGGAGGAAGACTTTGCGGCACTGCTCGCGTCGGCCCGCGAACGCCGTCGCCGCCTCGCCTGGTTGCTGCCGCGCGGGGTCGGCCCCACGGCGTGGCAGGTGGATGCCCGCAAAGACGTGCAAATCCGGCGACGTTTCATGCTGCTGGGGCAGACCCTGGAAGGGATGCGGGTCTGGGATATCCGACAGGCCGTGCGGGCGTTGCAGGCGCGGGACGACCGTCGGGATTTTCGCGTGACGCTCAAGGCCCGCGGCCCGATGGCCGTGAACGCGCTCTACGCCAGCTTGTTCGAGCCGGCGGTTTCGGCCCTGGAATTGACCGCGCTGCCGGCATCGCACCGCGACGGTCCGGACTACCTCAACGTGCTGAAGGTCACCGATCTTCCGGCGGTCTTGGCGTATGCGCGTCAGCTCGGCCTCTCCGTCCGGAATGGAGCCGCCGCGCCCTGAGTCAGGCCGCATTTTGCCGCATGAACCCTCCCGACCATCCGTCCGGCAAGCACGCGGGGCTGGCGATCAACCTGGCCGGACTTGGACGGGTCAGCTTGCTGCAGGCGATCGCGCGCAACCCGGAAACGTCCCTGTACCAGACCGATCACGAGGGCGTGGTGGTCAAGGTGTTCGACCTCGAATGCGGCCGGCCGGATGAGATCAGCTACGGCCCCTACGCGAACTTCCAGGCTGAATTGCACACTTTTGAGGAAATCCAGGCGGTGGAAACCCTTTCGCCCTACGTGCCGCGATATTTCGGGGCCAACATTGACTACGAACGCAAGTACGCGTTCATCGCGATGGAATTCCTCCCTGGGCAGAACCTGCGGCTGTGGGCGGAAGACGCGGCTCACGCCGGCTATGCCGCGGCGCAACTGGACGATTTGCTGCAGTCGGTGGTCCAGACGTTCTCCATCCTGGACCTGTTTCACCGGCACGGACTGATCGTTCTGGATTTCAAGCCGGACAACGTCATTCGGCTCGCGGATGGCGCGGTGCGGCTGGTGGACCTTGGGGCTTTCTTTACGCCGCGTCACCGGCGCGACCTGACTTCGTTCGTCTATGCGGCCACGCCGGATCACGCGGAGGTGGTGATTGATGTGTCGAACCTCCAGGCGGGAGTGCCGCCGGGAGTGGCCTCGGATGTCTTCGCCGCCGGCGTGGCGTTGTTCGAGATGGCCACCAGCAACTCGCGGTTGATGATTGATCCGGCCACCGCCGACGACATCCTCACCCAGCCGGCGATGTACCGGTTCCGGGACTCACAGATTCAGGACGTCTGGAAAGCGTTCCCGCACCTGCGCCACGAACTTCCGCTGGTACAAACCCAGCTCCGCGAGCGCCGGCTGCTGTTCTCCGAGTTGTGGCATCTGCTCAAGGCGTACGTCGCCGCGAAGGTCCCGGACTGGGAATCGCTCAGCGAGGAGCAACATGCGCAGGTCCTCCTCTCGACGGGCACCACGTTCATCATGGAGCAGTTGCCGCCGGAACTAAGCTGGCTGGCCGGCCCCATTGCCCGGGCGACCACGCTCCGGAGCTTCCGCGTGGGTTCGATCGCTGAACTCGTCCAACTCCTCGGCAACCCCGCGCCCGACGAGGTGGCGGCCGACCTCGCGGAGCACAACAGCCTCGTCCGGATGCTGGCCAGCCTCGATCTGCCGGCCGATTGCGTTTGTCGCCCGAACACGTGGGATGTGCGATGGAACGGCGCCGCCGGTCACTGGGCGATTGCCGCGCCGGCCGCCGGCTGGGGACTCGCGGACAACGCCGAATTCGTATTCCTGCGGCGCGAGTGCGAAGACGAGGAAGGACACGTTTTCTGGCACGCGGTGGACGAGTGTGACGCGGACGTCATCAACGGCCACCGCCAGAACCTCTCGCGTCTGCGGCAGAACCACCAGGCGTGGATTCTTTGAGCAGTTCGGGCGCTCGGCGCCGCGCCGGACGGGCTGGCCGCGAACCCGGTGGCGCGACTCTGCCCGCTCTCGGCCCCGGCCGGGCGTCCGCGCTTGCAGCCCCCTCGCCCCAGACCCAAACTTCCTGGCATGGCGCACGCGGACTTCGTTCACCTTCACCTCCACACCGAGTATAGCCTGCTGGACGGGGCCTGCCGGCTGGACCGGCTGATGAAGCGCGCCGGCGAGTTGAACTTTGGCGCGCTCGCCATCACCGATCACGGCGCGATGTACGGCGCCATTGACTTCTACCTCGCCGCCCGCGAGGCCGGCATCAAGCCGATCATCGGCTGCGAAGTCTATGTGGCCCCGGGCAGCCGCCTGGAACGACGCGCCGGCAGTGGCGGGCGCGACGCCTATCATCATCTGGTGCTGCTGGCGAAGGACACGACCGGCTACAAGAACCTCGTCAAGCTGGTCACCGCCGCCCATCTTGAGGGGTTCTACTACAAGCCGCGCATCGACAAGGAACTGCTCGCCGCTCACAAGGACGGGTTGATCGCCCTGAGCGGATGTCTGGCCGGCGAGGTGCCGGAGTTGATCGCCGGCGGCCAACTCGATCGGGCGCGGGATGCGGTGGACTGGTTCAAGCAGGTGTTCGGACCCGAGAACTACTACCTCGAAATCCAGAACCACGGGATTCCCCAGCAGATCGAGGTGAACCGCGCGCTGATCGCTTGGGCCCGGGAGTTTGGCCTCAAGCTCGTTGCGACCAACGACGTTCACTACCTTGCCCGCGAGCACTCCCGGGCGCATGACCTGCTGATCTGCGTGGGCACGCAGACGACCGTGAATGACGAGCGGCGGATGCGATACCAACCGGAGCAGTTCTACCTGCGATCCGCCGAGGAGATGAAGGCGCTCTTCGCCGAGGTGCCCGAGGCCGTGCGGAACACGCTCGAAGTCGCGGACCAGTGCAACCTCGAGATCCAACTGAAGCGGTTGCACTACCCGTCTTTCGAGCCGCCGGCCGGTCTGACGCGCGAAAGTTATTTGCGCCAGCTCACCGCGGAGGGGCTGGTCAAACGCTATGGCATTCGGGCCCGCGTCGAAGGAGAACGCTTCGTGGTCGAACACGTTGCCGCGCCCGAGGTTCTGCCCACCTACCGGTCCGACGCCCGGCCGGCTGGCGGCGGTTCACCGGCCGAGGCGGCGGTCCACGAACTCCTGGCGCGCGTCAACCGCGAACTGGCGGTCATCGAGAAGACCGGTTTTGTCGGGTACTTCCTGATCGTGGGCGACTTCGTGCGGTACGGACGCAGCCGGGGCATCGCGTGTGTCGCGCGCGGCTCGGCGGCCGGCTCGATCATCACCTACCTCCTCGAGATTTCCAACGTGGACCCGATCCGCTACGGGCTGCTGTTCGAACGTTTTCTGAACCCCGAGCGCGTCAGCCCGCCGGACATTGACATTGATTTCGCCGACGACCGGCGGCAGGAGGTCATCGAATACGTGCGGCAAAAATACGGCCGGGACGCCGTGGCCCAGATCATCACCTTCGGCACGCTGGGCGCGAAGTCCGTGCTGCGGGACGTCTGCCGCGCCATGGGGCTGGAATTCAAGGAAGGCGATCGGCTGGCGAAGCTGATTCCGGCCGACCTCAAGCTCGACAACGACGACAAAAAGAAATTCGACGGCTCCCTCTTGCGCAAAGCCGTCGCGACCATTCCGGAATTGCAGACGGCCTACGAGACCGAGCCGGTGACCCGCGAGGTGGTGGAGGCGGGCCTCGTGCTCGAGGATCTGACGCGCAACGCCAGTGTCCACGCGGCCGGGGTGGTGATCGGCCCGGAGCCGCTGGTCAATCTGCTGCCCCTCAAGCTCGACGACGCTGGCGGCATCGTGACCCAGTACGCGATGGGGCCGGTCGGAGATCTGGGGCTGCTGAAGATGGATTTCCTCGGCCTGAAGACGCTGACGGTGATCCGCAACACCTGCGAGCTGCTGCGGCGGACGCGGGGCATCGAGGTGCCGATTGACCATCTGCCGCTGGACGACGCGCCCACCTACGACCTGCTGAACAAGGCCAACACGCTGGGCGTGTTTCAACTGGAATCGGGCGGCATGCGCGATCTGTGCCGCCGGTTCCAGATCAGCTCGATCGAACATCTCACCGCCCTGATTGCGCTGTATCGGCCCGGGCCGATGGATCTGATCCCCGACTTCCTGCGCCGGCGTCATGGTGAGATCGCCATCGAGTATGAACATCCCCTGCTGGAGCCCATCTGCCGCGAAACCTACGGCATCATGGTGTACCAGGAGCAGGTCATGCAGGCGGCCCAGGTATTGGCCGGCTACACGTTGGGCGGCGCGGACGTGCTCCGGCGGGCGATGGGCAAGAAGATGCCCGAGGAAATGGAGCGGGAGCGGGCGAAGTTCGTGCAAGGCTGCCGCCAGACGAACCACATCCCTCCCGCCCAAGCCAACCGCATCTTCGACCTGCTGGTGAAGTTCGCCGGCTACGGATTCAACAAGTCGCACGCGGCCGCCTACGCCGTCGTGGCGTACCAGACCGCGTACTTGAAGGCCCATTACCCGGTGGAGTTCTTCTGCGCGATGATGACCAATGACCTGGCGGATACCGACAAGCTTGGCCAGTATATCGAGGAGGCACGGCTGTTCGGCATCGAGGTGTTGGGGCCGGATGTCAACGCGAGCGAGTTGCACTTCGCGCCCGGCGAGGCGGATGCGGCCACCGGCGACCCCGCCGCGCCCCGCCGCGCCATCCGGTTCGGGCTCGCCGCCATCAAAGGGGTCGGCGAAGTGGCCGTGCAAAGCCTCCTCGAGGCGCGGGCAAAAGGCGGCCGGTTCGCGTCACTGGCGGACTTCTGCGAACGGGTGGACAGCCGCGCCGTGAATCGCAAGGCGATAGAGGCCTTCATCAAGTCCGGCGCGTGCGATTCCTTCGGCGAGACCCGCGCCACGCTGTGGGCCTCGCTGGACCGCACCCTCGCCCGCGCCGCAACTGCCGCCCAGGACCGCGCGCGGGGTCAGGCCAACCTCTTCGGCCTGATGGAAACCGGGCCGGTCAAGGCGGATGACACCCTTGTCCGGGTCCCGGAGTGGCCGCAGAGCGAGTTGCTGGCGGCGGAAAAGGAACTGCTCGGCTTTTACGTCACGGGGCATCCCCTGACGCCGTACGCCCCGTTGCTGAATCGGTACGCACTGGCGACGACCCGATCCTTGGGCGAACTGCCAAACCGGTCCATGACCCGGATCGGCGGGCTCGTTTCGACAGTGCAGACCGGCGTCTCCAAGAAGTCCGGCAAGGCCTATGCGCTGGTCACGCTCGAAGACCTCGCGGGTTCGGTGCAGGTTCTTTGCCTCAACGAGGTGTTCGAGAAATTCCGCGACCTTTTGAAACCGCTGGCCGCGGTTATGATCTTGGGCGAGGTGAACCACGGCGAGGACAAGCCCAAAATCTTCCCCCAGGAAATCCTGCCGTTGGAAGAGGCACCCCGCCGCTTCACGCAGGAGGTCTTCCTGCGCTTGCACGCCGCGCACCTCAACCCGGAGCGACTCAAGGCCGCGCGCGCGTTGCTGGAAGCCCATCCGGGCCGCTGCCCTGTCTTGTTGAGCATCGAAATGCCGGCCGGCGAGGTGGTGTTCGTCGAACCGCACGATCACTACCGTGTCATGCCTTCCGCCGAACTGGCCGCCGCGGCCGACCGGCTTTTCGGGGAGGGAACCTACCAGGTTCGGGTGGATCGCTCCGTCCCGAACCGCGCGCCGCGCCGTTGGGAAAAGCGCAACGGCAACGGCAACGGTTAGGCTGGCTGCATCGGCTGCCCCCTTCGGCCCCGCGAAAACGGCGGTGCCACCATCCTCGGACAGGCCGCGTCCGGAACGTCGGTACGGCGCCCGCCGCCGGCTTTTCACCTTGTCCGGCAACCGGCCCACCGCGTTAATCCCGCCCGCATGAATCTGTTGGAAGACCTCGAGTGGCGCGGGCTGCTGAACGATTGCACGGATCGTCCGGAACTCGAAAAACGACTGGCCGCCGGTCCGGTGACCCTCTACTGCGGCTTTGATCCCACCGCCGACAGTTTGCACGTGGGCAGCTTGGTGCCGCTCGTCGCGTTGCGACGCTTTCAACTCGCGGGCCACCGGCCCATCGCGTTGGCGGGGGGCGCCACCGGCATGGTGGGCGATCCCAGCGGCAAGACGCAGGAGCGCCAGTTGCAGTCGCACGACGTCATTGCCGCCAACCTCGCGGGCATCCGGCCCCAACTCGCGCGCCTGCTGGATTTTGGCGCGCCGGGCAATCCGGCCCGGTTGGTGGACAATGCCGACTGGACCGCGCACATCACGTTTCTTGCGTTTCTCCGCGACATCGGGAAGCACTTCACCGTGAACCAGATGGTCGCCAAGGAGAGCGTGCGCGCCCGGATGGAGGATCGCGAGGTGGGCCTCAGCTACACGGAGTTCAGCTACATGCTCCTCCAGGCGCACGATTTCTACGTGCTCTGCCGCGACCAGGATTGCGAACTCCAGATCGGGGGCTCCGATCAGTGGGGGAACATCACCATGGGCATTGACCTCATTCGCAAGAAGCTGGCGCGCCATGCCCTGGGGTTGACCCTACCGCTGGTCACCAAGGCCGACGGCACCAAGTTCGGCAAAACCGAGGCCGGCACGGTTTGGCTCAGCGCCGCGCGCACCAGCGTGTATCGCTTCTACCAATTCTGGATCAACACCGACGATCGCGACGTGATCCGGTATCTCAAGTACTTCACCTTCCTCAGCCGTCCGGAAATCGAGGCGCTCGAAACGCAGCACGCCGCGAATCCCGGGGGGCGTCTGCCCCACCGCGCCCTCGCCAAAGCCGTGACGGAAATGATCCACGGCCAGGCCGCGACGCAGGAGGCAATCCGCGCGAGCGAAATCCTGTTTGGTGGAGACCTCGCTGGCGTGGCCGAAACCACCTTCAACGAAATCGTCGGTGAAGTGCCTTCGCGCGACCTCGACGCGACGCGGCTGGCGGGAACCGGAATCCCGCTGGTGGAACTCCTGGTGCTGGCCGGCCTGTGCCCCAGCAAAGGCCAGGTGCGCAAGGACATCGAAGGCGGCGGCATTTACGTGAACAACGTTCGGGAAACGAACGTCCCGCGGCTTGTCTCCCGGGCGGACCTGCTCTTCGGCAAACACCTGCTCCTGCGCAAGGGCAAGAAGAACTATGTGGTCGTGACGGCGAGGTGAACGGAGGGCCAACGCGTTGCCCGGGAAGACGGGCATCGCAGCATTCTCGGCGAAGGCGGTCAGGACCGTCGGGTTCGCGAAATGGCCAACGCCCCCTCCCCTCACCCCACCGCCGGCCGAAATTCCCAGCAGCAACCCACGCCGCTCGTGAGTTGGTGCGCCGTAGCTTTCAGAGGGTTCGTCCGCGCCAAGATTGGGGTTCCGCCCCGGCCCTTACCCCGCTACCTTTCGCCCGGCGCTGGCACGGGTGCCTCCAGGTCCGAATGAGCAGAAGTTACCGGTGATCGGCCCGTTGCGTGCGCCGGATTTGTCATCGCCGTGAACACCGCCATGTCCACTGACCATCAGTCCCCGTCTTCGGCCCAGCAAAACGCCGACCGCAAGACCCTCGACCAGCGCTACCAGATGACCGAGCTGGAGCGCATCCGCCACTCCTGCGCCCACGTCATGGCCACCGCCATCCTGCGCCTGTGGCCCGACGCCCAGTTCGCCTACGGGCCGCCGGTCGAAAACGGCTTTTACTACGACCTCGAATGTTCGCATCGCATCTCGCCGGAGGACTTCGAGAAGATCGAGGCCGAGATGAAGCGGGAGATCAAGGCGAACCATCCGTTCGAGAAGATCGTCGTCACGCGCGAGCAGGCCATTCAAGACGCCCAAAGCGGCCGCCTCGGCGGACTGACGGAGCGCCCCGGCACTCCGAGCACATTCAAGCTCGACCTGCTCAACCAGATTCCCGAGGGCGAGCCGATTTCCTACTACCGCAACGGGGATTTCGTAGACCTCTGCGCCGGCCCGCACGTGACGCGCACAGGCAACATCGGCGCGTTCAAGCTCATGAGCGTGGCGGCGGCGTATTACAAGGGCGACGAAAAAGGCCCGCAGCTCCAGCGCATCTACGGCACGGCGTTCAAGAACAAGACCGGGCTGGAGGAATACCTCAAGATGATCGAGGAGGCGAAGAAACGCGATCACCGCAAGATCGGCGCGGAGATGGGCCTTTACGCGATTGACACCGAATACGTCGGGCCGGGCATGCCGTTGTGGCTGCCCAAGGGTACGGTGCTGGTCGAGGAACTGGAGAAGCTGGCCAAGGAAACCGAATTCGCCGCCGGCTACGTCCGCGTCCGCACGCCGCATCTGGCCAAGGAGAAAATGTATAAAACCTCCGGTCACCTGCCGTATTACGCGGAGAGCATGTTTCCTCCGATGGAAATGGACGAACACCGCGCCGACCGCCAGAAAATCGAAGCCCGCATCGCCGAACTGGAGAAACAACTGGCTTATTACGCAAAGAAAATAAAGTAGGACAGCACGTCCCGCCTGTCCCGTGACCGCCTGCGCGCGACAAGACAAGTTGCAGCGAAAGAATCCAGACGCACACTAGGAATTCATGCCCAAACTCACTCCGCCGCCACGCCTCACGCCCGAAACCTGGCGCGCCCTGCTCGCCGCCATCGCCGAGTTCGCCGCGCTCGAACCCTGGACCTTCGCCTGCGACAGCAATCCCGTCGGCCTGGTTGATCCCGCCACGGGCGAGACACGCATCGGCCACGTCCTGGGCAACGCCGGCGAAGTCTTCGCCGCCGTGTTTTATCGCCGCGCTGGCCTGCGCTGGATTCTCGCCATGCTTGGCGAGCCGTCCGATCCCGAGGACTTGAACAACGCCGACGGCATGGACTGCCTGAAAGTTGAACTCGTTCCCAAGCGCGAACTGTGGAAGGAAGACCTCGTCGTGCTCAAAGCCGCCGCCTTCAAGCCCGCCGGCTAGGGCGCGGTCTGGCCGCAGTTCCGCTCCGCCACGCCCGGCTGGCATCCCTGGCACATCAACCAAACCGAGGCCGATCAACTCCTTGCCGACCTCCCACGACTCACGGCGTTCTACAGGTTGTTCGAGCAGCCCCCCGATCTCTACGACGACCGCGACGCGACGGAAATACCTTTCCTGCCCGTGCCACTGCCCGACCGTCCGCTCACGCCCAAAGATCTCGACTGGCGACCGCTGTTGTTGCCGCCGCCCACCGGCTTCGAACCGTTCCGGGCAAGCACTGCGGAGTTGGAAAAACTCCGGGCACTCAAACGCGAACCTAGCCTCGCGTGTGAATTCGATTGCACGATGATGCCGGGCGGATCGTTCGTCGAGGACGGCCGGCCGTGCTTTGGCCGGTTCAGCCTGCTGGTGGAAAGACAGAGCGGCCTCGTCATCGGCATGGACGTGGCCAGCGGCGCGCTCACGCCCGGCGAAGCCGCCGGACGCAGTCTGGTCAAGGCGCTCCTCATGTCGAAAAGTCTGCCGGCAAAAATCTTCATCGGCGGCTCGCGCCTGCAACCCGTTCTGCAACCGCTCTGCGACGAACTGGGCATCGGCCTCTGGCCCGCGTCCTCGCTGCCCGCGTTGGACGAAGCCGTCGAAAGCCTCGGCCAGCACATACTCGCCGCCGGCGGCCCGCACCGGTTGTGACGCCAACGACCCGCGAACAACGCGAGCCACGCGAACGGATGGCAACGTAAAGACGCGAAGGCACAAGGGCTGTCAGAAATTGAACCGCTGATGGGCGCTGAGGATCGCCGGGAAACGCTGCGGTGATCTGGCACACTTGTCTGGCCCGCCCCGACTACGCCGTCGCCAGCACGTATTCCATTCCGCGCTGCTTGCACCAAATCTCCGCCGCCTTGCGCTTCCGCTGCACGTCGTTCGAATCAATCCGGCTGGGGTCTTTGACCTCGACGATCTCCTTCTTGCCGTCCACGTATTCGACGAAGAAATCCGGCACGTAACGGCGCTGGTGCTTTTGGCCGTCAATCCACGGGATGGTGATGCCGTGGCGCTTCATCCACTTCTTCACCAGCGGATCGGCTTCGAGTTTCACCATCATCCGGCGCTCCAAATCGCTCTGGAACTTCTCGAAGTTCCACGGGCTTTTCTTGGGCTGCTCAAAGTTGCCCTGTTTGCTAATCGCCATACTCGATGATCCCCGCGACGAGGCCGGGCACAGCGCCGACCTTGGTTTTGACCTGCCGGAGCATCTTCCACGCGAACTCCACGTCCGCGCGGTCCGCCAGCCCCAGCGAGTTGCCTTTCAAAAACTTATTCCGCACATGCTGCACGAGCGCGCCATAGACCTTTTCTTTGAAGCCCGCCGCGTAACCGGCCTCGACGGTCAGCGCCTCGGCAATGTCCAGCATCCCCGTCTTCACCGCGTCGCGAACGGCTTCGTCAGTGACGACAACGCCGGTCGCTGAAGGCGCGGAGGGGTCAGGTGCGGAATGAATCGTCGTCCAGCCCTTGCCGCCCAGCTCTTGCCCGGTCACGCCGGCGATGCCGACTTTCGTGATCTCCACCACCGTCGGGTCGTAGGTAATGGCATCGAGCGCCGCTTGCCAGTCTTGAATGGGTTGTGGCGGCGGCGGCAAATCGCCCACGTCAAACTCGCCATCGTCCACCACGCTCGGATCGGTCGGCGGCACGTCAATCACCAGATCGGGTTTCACCAACTCCTGCTTGGGCGGCGGTGGCGGCAGGTCTTCCGTCTCGTCGAACAAGTCGTCGAGCTTCACGTTCTCGCGCTTGCGGGCGTTGAAGATGTCCCAGAGCCACTGGTGTTCGAGCTTCGGATGATCCACCACCGCGCAGATTTGCGGCTCGGCCGGGTCAACGCCCTTCACGCGGACGCGCCGCAGGCCGCGCCCGATGACCTGCTGGCCATAGACGCGCGAGCCAAACTTCCGCAGCAGCAGGATCACGCCGACCTCCGGCACGTCCCAGCCTTCGCGCAACATCAGCACGCTGACCACCGCCTTGTAGGGGTTGCCTGACTTCTGCTGCCGTCCCAACTCCTGCGCCTTCTTGCGGTCCGCCTCGTCGCTGTCCTCGGTCACCAGCAGCGTCTTGACCTTGAAATAGCTGTTCAGCGTCTGGGCCGCCTTTTCCGCATCCGCCTTGCACACCGCCACGACGAAAAGGATCGGCTGATACCGTTTCTTCGCCCGGCGCTCCTGCTCCTCCAGGCGCTTCAGCGCGATGGCCATCTGCTGCTTCATCGGCTCGTCGTCCGTCACCCATTGCGTGGCGTTGAGGCCGAGCCGGTCCACCTCCTCCCAGTTGATCTCCTCCACCTTCCGCTTCTCGCCGGTCTGCGCGTCGGTGTAGGTGAGTTGCACCGTCTTGATGTCCGGCTGATAAACCACCGGCGTCTTGATGATGCCGTCGGCCAGCGCGTCCGTGACGCTGTATTCGTAAATCATCTCGCTGTCCGGCGTGCGGCCGTCGGCGCGGTCGGGCGTGGCCGTGGTGTCCACGCGCAACACCCCCTTCTCGCGCATCCGCAGCAGCGTGGCCTCGTATTCCGGCGCGGGCGAGTTGTGCGCCTCGTCGTTGAAGAGGGCGAACTCCGGCCCGTTCATCAGTGCCGACAGATTGCTCTGCCCGCTTTTGTTGCTCTGGTAAAACTGGTGGATGTTCCCGAGCACCACGCTGGCGCTGAACAGGCTCGACCAGCCGCCGTCCTTGCCACTGCCGAGCGTCGTGAGGTCGAAGTTGCCCAAGCCCGACGACACCGCCGACTCCGGCAGCAGGTCGCGAGCTTTGAAGACCTTCCCGCCCGCGAAATCATCCTCCAATCGGTCGCGCACGATCAGGTTCGGGCAAAGCAGCACGAACTTCTGCACGCCGTGCGCGATGCGCAGCCAGGCGATGAGCGCGGCGATCACCGCCGTCTTGCCGCCGCCCGTCACGATGTTCAGCAGCAGGCCGTCCGCGCCGATCTCCCCCTTGCCGAGAATTTCGTGCGCATACACCACGCGCAGGAACGCCTCCCACTGGTGCGGCCAGAGTGTGCCCTCACGCGGGAGTTGGTCGTCGTCCTTCGAGGTCAGAAACTCGACGTAGCCGTAGGACTCCGGCTTCAGCCCCGGCATCCCGTCCCGCCGCCAGTCGCGGAAGGCGTCCTCGTATCGTGCGAACTGGTTGAACATGGCGGGTTAGTTCCGGTGGGCGGTTGCCGCGATGCCGCCGGCCTGCCCAACCAGGCGTGGCACACTCGTCGAAGGGCCAACGGCCCGATACATACCAGCCCAGGGCAACGCCCTGGGTTTGGCCATGAAAACGAGCAAGCCCTGAAAGGGCGGCACAATCGTCACATCGCGGTCTCTTTCGCCCTTACAGGGCTGGAATTTGTTTTGCGCCAGACCCAGGGCGTTGCCCTGGGCTGGTGTGTGACCGCCCCGTTGGTGCTCGAAGCGTGGGCGCGCCCGCCAGTGCTGGTGGGATCGCGGGCGCACTTTAATAAGTGGCGGCGCGGGGTTCATGTGATGCCTCAGCTCACTTCGATCTCCCCCGACCACAGGCCCTCGCCGCCCATGTCGTCCTGCACCTTGCACGCCACGCGCACGCGGCCGGCGCGCGGGAACTCATATTGCGCCTGCAACGGCGGCTCGGACTTCCCGCCGCGCACGAACGAAAACCCCGGCGTGCTGGAAAAACGCTCCCCGTAGTCGAAATCCCACTGCACGTTGATGATCTTCGCGCCGGAGTTCAGCACCACCGTCTCGCTCACGTCGAAGACGTAGGTGCGCACCGCAATCCGCTTGTGGCCCACCTCGACGCGTGGCGGTTGGACGAAGGTGAGGAAGTTCTCGTAGTCCGCGTGGTCGGTGGAGAGCGCCGCGACGTGCTCGCGGAAGCGCGGCGAATCAATCCGCACCTGCTCCAGCCGGACGAAGTTCAGGTCCGTCTGCTCGAGCCGCCGCAGCCGCTCCGCTGCCTCCTGCGCGTCCGGGCGAAGGGCCGAGACGATCAGGGAATTCGTTGCGCAGGCAATGGCAGGAAGGACCGCCGGTTGAATTGACAGCCGCGAGAAGCTGCCTTAACCGGCAAAGATGGAATAGGGCGGAGGCGGCACATTGTTGCGCCGTTGCTGCCGCCAGCGTCGGAAAACAATTGCGTCGGGGTCAAGGAAAACCGATCCGTCGCGCAGTTTGGTCGTGCCGTAAATGTTCGTGTTGTAGGTTTCTGTGCGGCGGCTGCCCGTGTCGGCGTTGACTTTGCTGCCGACGTAAGTCCAATCCGGTTCAGGGTGGCTTTGGCCGTTTAACACGGCGAACATGAGATGAATGAAACGGATGTTGCCTGTTTTCGGCTCGGTTGGGAAACAGGCGACCAGATGCCAGCCGGAGTGTCCGTTGGGACTCTCGCCGCCCTTGCCAATCTGGATGGTGGACTTGACTTCCAGCCCAACCGGTTTGCCGCGCTCCTTGACTTTCGGGTTGATGAGGTCGGGATAAGCCTGGTCGGAGTTGTGTTTGTAAGGCGAGTGGTCATGGAGCGCATCTCAGAGGACGTTGGAAACCAGCCCGCTGAAATTGTTGCCCTGGATGTATTCCGTCAGCGGCTTTGCTCCGCTCCGCGCCAGATTGGCGTTGATCGTTGCCACGATGCTCTGCGTGGCGTTGAGCGCCGCCTCCAGGTGGGCAATGGCCATGCCGAGGGGCAGCGGAACGCCTCTGCGAAAGTGGGCCGGGTTCACTGCCGCAGGAGCAGCGTCGTTGGCGTTGGCGAACGCGCGAGCGACCAACTGCGGCAGGGGACACTTCAGCGCGTTGGCCAGTGACTCGACCCATCAATCGAGAAGTTCTCGCGTCCATTCTCCAGTCCGGACAAGTATTGGTAGGTCAAGTTGACCTTGCCGGCGAGTTGGTCTTGCGTCAGCCCCTGTTGTTCCCGAAGCTGGCTGATGAAGCGGCCGATGACGACTTTGGCATCCATTTCAACTATGGTTGATACCGACTTCGCGCTGCCTGTCTTTCGCCTATAGTTGAAATTTGAAGCGCACAGAAAATGCACCGGATCGAACAAACCGATTGTTTCGAGTGGCTCAAGACCCAGCCAGCCAACTCGCTGCACGCGGTCTGCACCGACCCGCCCTACGGCATCTTCGAATTCACCGAAAAGGAACTGGCGAAGCTGCGCCTCGGCCGGGGCGGTGTGTGGCGTTTGCCGCCGAAAGTCGGCGGCAGCCAGCGTGACCCGTTACCGCGTTTTACCGTGTTGAGCGAGGGGCAGAAGGCGCAGTTGCGCCGATATTTCCAAGGGGTCTTAGCACTTTTAGAGGGGATGAAGGCGGGTGTTTTTGAGCAGCAGGCGGTAGAGGTTGTCGCGGCGGTGGTTCCAGCGCCACTCGGATTCTTTGAGGTGGAGGAGGAAGCGTTCGGCGCGTCTCCCGCGCAGCTT
>CALJWR010000318.1 GCA_937976685.1 uncultured Verrucomicrobiae bacterium | reverse complement strand
CGACGCTCACCATCGCGGCCGTCAAGCCCGCCGACGCGGGCCAGTATCGCTGCGTGATCACCAATCCCAGCGGCAGCGTCACCAGCGCCTATGCGACGCTCACCGTGTTGCAAGTGCCGGCCGACGCCGCCAGCCTGCGCACAGGCCTGGCGGTCTATCTGCCGTTCGACAACAATTACAACGACGCCTCCGGCAACAATCGTCACGGCGCCCCGGTCGGGAACCCAACCTTCGCTGCCGGCAAGGTCGGCGCCGGGGCCGTCCGCGTCAGCAGCGTTCGGGCGGACAGCAACTACAACTTCGTAACGTTGGGGCAGAACGATTCGGTGCCCTTCGGCCAGACCAGCGATTTCACGGTCGCGTTCTGGGTGAAAACCGAACGTACGGCCGGCGACCCCTCCATCGTTGCGAACAAGAACTGGGCCAGCGGCAACAACGTGGGCTGGACCATCGGGACACAAACCGACGGTCGTATTGAATGGAACTATCGCCGCACGGGGGCCGACGGATTGACCCGCAAAGATCTCGATCTGGTCCAGCGGGGCAACTTGCTCAACATCCCGAACTGGGTCCACGTCACGGTGGTTTGGAAGATCAACGGCGATGCGGAGACGTACTTCAACGGGGAGCTCGTGGACACGCGTTCAATCGCCCCGGGTACCGGCGACATTTTTGATCCGGCGTTGTCGCTGAACCTCGGTCAAGACGGCACCGGCGCCTACGGCAGCGGCGAATGGGACGGCCTGCTCGACGAAGTGGCCATCTGGTCGCGCGCGTTGACGGGCGAGGAAGTGCTGACGCTCTATGGCTTTGGCCTCTTTGGTGACAGCATCCTCGCGCCGCCGATCACCAGCCAGATGGGCGCCTATCTGAAGTTCGAGGGGAACCTGCAGGACTCGTCGGGCGCCGGCAACCACGGCGTGGCGGTGGGCTCGCCCGCCTTTGCCTCCGGCGTCAGCGGCCAGGGCGTCCGGCTGAACACCGACAAACCAAACAACGTGTTCAACTACGTCACCCTCGGCAACGCGCCGGGCGTCCGCTTCGGCGAAACCGCTGACTTCTCGGTCTCGTTTTGGGCGAAGCTCAATGGCTGGAACGCCGACCCGGCGTTCATTGCCAATAAGAACTGGGGATCGGGTAACAACGTGGGCTGGGTGATCGCCACCGATGGCGACGGCCGGGTGCAGTGGAATTATCGCCGCCGCAATCCGGACTCCACCCGCCGGGACTTCGACAGTGCGGGCGGCATCTTCAGCAACAACGCATGGCATCACGTCGTGGTGGTTTTCGGCATCAACGATCAGGCCGTGACCTACGTGGATGGGATCGAGGTGGCCTTGGACCGCGATGGGGCACCGGCGCGCAAGGACCTCACTCCGTCCACTGGCACGTTGTTTGACCCGGCCCTCGGTCTGAACATCGGCCAGGACGGCACCGGTGCCTATTCGGACGTGGACGTGTTCGACGCCGTGATGGATGACGTCGCGATCTGGAACCGCCAACTCTCGGCGCGCGAAGTTGCCCTGATCTACAGCCGCGGTCTGGCCGGCCAGTCCTTGGACGGCACCGGCGAGCCGCCGGTCGAAGCTCCTGTGATCACCTACACCGTTGCCAACGGCCAGCTCACGCTGAACTGGCAGGGAACAGGCTTCACCCTGCAGGAGAACTCCAACCTCGGAAACGCGGCTGGCTGGACGGCCGTGGCGGGCGCGGGCGCGAACAGCGCCACCGTGCCGGTTGCCACGGGCACCAAGTTCTACCGGCTGGTCAAACAGTGACCGCCGCGTCGGATTAGCGAACGAAAACTCAAGTTGGCCGGGGGGGCCTCGGCTCCCCGGCCAACCCATCAATCCCGCTTGAGCGCCATGCACGCCCCCACTTGCCCCTTTGGACCGGCAACGAATCGCCGCGGTTTTACGCTCATTGAACTGCTCGTGGTCATTGCCATCATCGGCATTCTGGCCTCCATGCTCCTGCCGGTTCTGGCCAAGGCCAAGGAAAAGGGCCGACAGGCGTCCTGCATGAGCAATCTGCGCCAAATCGGGCTGGCGCTCGTGATGTACGCGGAGGACAACCGCGACGGGCTGCATCACGTCGGCGGGGAGGCGCCGAATCACGGCATGTGGACGGCCAGTCCCAACAGCACCGTGCTCCTGCCTGCCAATCACCCGAACGCTTATTGGGGCCTCGGGTATCTGCCCTACGTGCAGTCGGTGGGCACCAACTGGAACTGGCGCAGCGCCATCACCATCTGGAAATGCCCGTCCGCCCGCATCGTGGACGAATGGCGCGAAACCGGCATCCGGTACCCGATGACTTTCTGGCTCAACTCAAGCATCGGCATCAACGCCTATGCCGTCGAGTCCCCCGATCCGCGCAATCCGAACTCCCGCGTCAGCGGTCCGCGCAAGATCAGTTCCTTCGAAAGCCCCGTCTCCACGATCTTCGCGCAGGATGCTGCCGAGCAACGCATGGAAGGCCCCGCCGACTCGTTGGGCCTCTTCCCCGGCTACAACGAATGCCTGACACAGTGGAAATACGATCTCGCCTCGTACTACCCCGGCGTGAAGATGGAAAATGAGTGGTGGCGCCATAACCGCCGTTGCAACACGATCTGGGTGGATGGCCATGTCAGCGTCATCAACTACACCCAGAAGGGAGTGGACTACCGCTGGTACACGGGCGATCCGCCCCTGCAAAATCCACGTTGAGCCTCCACGTCCCGCTGGCAACGATGCCGGTCAGGCCGACCCAGGGCGCTCAACCGCGAACGACTCGCGAACTTCGGCCGCACTCCCGTACTGACCCTGCCCGCCGATTTCCCACCCTGTCGCTATTGGCTCCATGAAACACCGTCTTTCTCTGCTCTTACCCGTCGTCGTCAGTTTTCTGTTGATCGGCCTGGGCTCCGGCTGTGGCGCTGGGAAACCGCCGAAGGAAATCGCCGCTACGGATATCCCGACCGAGTCCCGTAATCTGTTCGCGAAGGCCGCACCGGAGGTACGCGGGCTGGCTGGCAAGGCACTCGCCGCCCTGGATGCCCAGGATTGGGCGACCGCCTGGGTGACCTTTCAGGCGATCGGCCAGCGCCAGGACCTCACCCCCGAGCAGCGCCAGTTTGTGGCCAGCGCGGTCATGACCTTGGGAGCCGAGATGCAAAAGGCCGGTGCTCAGGGCGACGAACGCGCCCGGGCCGTTCAGCGGATGCACACCATTTCCAAGTAGCGGGCCGCGTTCCCAGCACGCATGAGCGCCCGCCCCGCGCCCCTGTCGCCGCCTCGCGCGTGGCTCCTGGTCGGCGCGCTGGTCCTTGGCTACATCGGGATTTACCTGTGCCGAAAAAACTTCTCAGTGGCGGTGCCACTGATCCGGGAGGACTTTTCCCTCAGCAAGGAGGACATCGGTCAGATCGCCAGCTACAGCACGCTGGCGTACATGCTGGGCAAGTTCGCTTTCGGGCCGCTGATTGACCGCGCGGGTGGGCGGGCGGCTTTCCTGGCGTCGCTGCTGGCGGTGGCCGTTTTCGGTGGCTTGGGTGGTCTGGTGGGTTCGTTTCCGATGTTGGCGCTGCTGTACAGCCTGAACCGGCTCGCGGGCTCCGCCGGCTGGGGCGGCATGGTCAAGTTGGTGCCGGACTGGCTGCCGGCGCGTTCCCTGCCGCTGGCCATGGCTGTGCTCTCGTTGGGATTCGTCTTTGGCGGCGTCTGCGCGACCCTGCTCGCCGGGCAGATCGCTGAGTGGAGCGGCAACAACTGGCGCTGGGTCATGGGCGGGCCGGCGCTCGTGTTGGCTGCCATTCTGATCGGGTGCTGGCTGGTGCTGCCGCGCGTCGCACCGGAGACCGCGAGTGACCTCGGCGCCCGGCCGGTGGGTTCGTCACCGGCGGCCGTGCCCGCCGCCCGGTTTGAGTTCCGGCATCTCCGGAATTTGTTGCTCATCCGGCGCTTCTGGATTTTGCTCGCGCTCAGCTTTGTGCTGACCCTCCTGCGCGAGACGTTCAACACGTGGACGGTGGATTTCTTCAAGACTTCCGGCGGGGGAGAACTCTCCACCCGCATCGCGGCGTTTCTTTCGACACCGTTCGACGCGTTTGGCGCAGCGGGCATCCTGGCGCTGGGTTGGGCTTTCGGCCGCCTTGGTGCGCGGGGCCGGATGCGGCTGCTCGTGACGATCCTGGGCGGGCTGGCGGGATTGATCTGGGTCCTGCCGGAATTGGCGGAACGCAACCTGTGGCTGGCGACGGCCGCCCTCGGCGGGGTCGGGTTTCTCGCTTACGGACCGTACAGCCTGCTGGCAGGAATTCTCGCGGTGGAGATTCGGGGCAACGCGTACGTGGGCACGGTGGCGGGGCTGGTGGACGGCGTGGGCTACCTTGCGGCCATCCTTGCCGGCCGGCAGTTTGGCCGTATTCTCGATTTCGGTGGTTACGGTTTGGGCTTCACTTGTCTGGCCGCGCTGGCCGCCGTTGCGGCGGGGTTGTGTCTCTTATTATATCGGCGGGGAGAGCAGGTCGGGCCAAGGGTGGCCGGTGTCTCACCTCGGCGGGAAGCCCAAAACGTTACCCAATCGTAACCCGGCGAGGCTTGGCACGGTCTCACGGTGGCGTTCTCCTGACGCGCGTTAACATTCTGAAAACGGGTTTTTGTATGAAGACAGTCATTGCGGTTGCTTGCGGATTGGCGGTGCTGGCGCTCCCCGCCGCTCGGTCTCAACTAGCCATCACCGAAGCCATGTCATCGGCGGCCAATACCAAGGATGGCCAGCCCGTGAAGCAGAACTCCGACTATTGGGAACTCACCAATTTCGGGGAAACGCCGCTCGACCTGACGGGCTACAAGTTCAACGACGACGGCCCGCTCCTGACCGCGCGCTCCGAACCGTTTGACGGACTCGTCATCGGCCCGGGCGAGTCGGTGGTGTTTGTCCGCAGCGACGTCAACCAAGACGAGGCATCCGTTCGCCAATGGTGGGGGCCGTCACTGCCCGCCGCGGCCCAAATCCGTTTTTATCCCTCGCCAGGCTTCTCCTCGAACGGCGACATGGTCCAGGTCTGGGACCCGCAGGATCGGATGGTGGATGCCGTGAGCTATGGGGCGGCGGTTCGTGGTCGCAGCTTCACCTATGACGTCACCACCGGGGCGCTGACGAGCCTCAGCACCAACGGTGTCCACGGCGCGTGGCTCGCGGCGACGGCCGACGACCACGGCTCCCCAGGCGTCAACGCCGGGCCGGTACCTTTGGCCATCACCCAACAGCCGGCTGCGGCCACCGTCCCGGCCAGCAACTCTGTAACCTTGGAAGTCGCCGCCCAGGGGCTGCCGCGTCCCCGGTACCAATGGCGGAAGGACGGGGTGGACCTGCCCGACGCTACCCGCGCCACGCTCACCATCACCAATGCCCAGGCTGCTGATGCCGGGCTCTACTCCGTCCGGGTCCACAACGGACTCGCGACACTGCTGAGTGACGAAGTCCGGATCACCGTGGATCTCGGAGCCACCCCTCCGGAACTCACCCAACTGCCGGTCAGTCTCTGGGCGTATGAAGGACAGACGGCAACCTTCACCGTCGCGGCGCTCGGGAATCCGCCGCCGGCATACCAGTGGCAGCGGGACGGCGTGAACCTGAGTGAGGGGTTTCCGTACGAGGGCGTCCAAACCGCGCAACTGAAAATCCACGACGTCCAGCCAGGCGAACGCGCCACCTACACGGTACGCGTGAGCAACGTCGCAGGTAGCACCAACGCCAGCGCCACCCTCACGGTGACCCGCAAGCCGCGACTGGTGATCACCGAAGTGCTCCCCAGCCAGGCAACGAATACCGACGGCTCGTCCCTGGGCCATCAGGATTGGTGGGAACTCACCAATCTCGATGACTTTGCGGTCAACTTGCGCGGGTATCGCTTCGACGACTCGTCCGCCACCCTGACGGCCGCTTTCACGGTGAAAGACGACCTGTTCATCGAACCCGGTGAATCCGTGATCTGGGTTGAAACCATGACCGCGGACGCCTTCCGCCAATGGTGGGGCGCCGATGCCCTGCCGGCCAATCTGAAGATCATCACCTACTCTGGTCCGGGCCTGGGGCTCAGTTCCGCGGGCGACGCCATCAACGTGTGGAACGCCGCGGCTGCGGACGACGCTGACAAGGTCACCAGCGAAGTGTTCTCCACCGCCACTGCCGGGGTGTCGTTCGGATACAACCCCGACACCAGCATCTTCGGCGACCTCAGCGTCGCGGGGGTGTTCGGCGCGTTCGCCGCGGCGGAGTTGGGCGACATCGGCTCGCCGGGCTGGATCCGCAACCCGCCGCCCCGTCCGAACTTCGTGTCAGTGAAGCCCACGACCGCTGGTATCGAGTTGACGTGGCAGACCGTGCCGGGTGGGCGCTACTCGCTCGCTTACAAGACCGCCTTGGACGTGGCGACCTGGCAGACGCTCAGCACCCAGACGGCCACCGGCAACACGACATCGTTCGTTGACGCCAGTACCGACCCGCATCGCTTCTACCGGGTCCAGGCTGAATGACGCGAAATCCGAACAGCCCGCCGGCCAGGCCTTCCGCCGCGGAATCGCGTCGGCGGCGGGCCGGTTTCACCTTGATCGAGTTGCTGGTGGTCATCGCGATCATTGCGATCCTCGCGGGCATGTTGCTGCCCGCCCTCAGCCGCGCGAAAGCCAGCGCCCAGCGCATCTCGTGCGTCAACCGCCTCAAGCAATGGGGCCTGGCCTTGGCCCTCTACACCGAGGAGAATCAGGATCGCCTGCCGCGCGAAAGCTTCGGGGGCAGCGCCATGCTCAACAACTGGGCGCAGGTGCGGGATCCGAACAACAACGACGTGTGGTACAACGCCCTCCCCCGTGCGATCGGCCTCCGCCCCGCTGCGGACTTCTTCACCAACCGGCCCGCGTTTCATGCCCGCGATTACTTCGGCCACTGCCCGGTGGCCAAGTTTCCCAGGGAGGCGTTGACTCCCACGGCCAACTTCCCGCTGTTCTCCCTCGCGATGAACTCGAAGCTGATCAACGGCGGGGAACCCACCGTCAAGGTCAGCGCCATCCAGCGCCCCAGCCAGACCGTGGTCTTCCTCGAGAACCGCCTGCCTGACGAACCGAAAGTGGACCCGGCCCAGGCCGACAACAACCTCGGCCAGCCCAGCAGTTTCGCGAACCGCTTTGTCGCCCGCCACGGCGGCAGCGGCAATCTGGTGTTCGCCGACGGACACGTCGAAACCCTCAAAGGCTCCCTCGTAGTGGAGACCCGCGCCGGCAACGCAAATCGCGGCCGGGCCATTCTCCCGCAGGAGCGCATCGTCTGGACACTGGATCCGGAGACCAACCCCAACTGACGCCGACGCTCGCGGCGTTCTGCGGGCGACCCTCTGCGTTCACTTCTTCCAACGGCGCCCGGTCGCCTTTGCTTTTCAATCCGGCGCCCCCCATCCTCGCCCAGCAAATGAAGATTGAACTGGTGGTTTTCGACATGGCGGGCACGACCGTTCGCGACGACGACTCGGTCAACCGTTGTCTGCGCGATGCCCTGGCAGCCGGCGGGTTAGTCGTCAGCCGCGACGAAGTGAACGCGGTGATGGGCATTCCCAAGCCCGACGCCATCGCTGCCTTGCTCGCTCAAAAGCAGCCGGCGTCAGCTCCCCCCTCCGCCGCCCGTGTCGCCGAACTGCACAACGATTTTCTCCGCCGAATGCTCGACTTTTACCGGACCGATCCCTCCGTCGGGCCGATGCCGGGCACACTGGAGTGCTTCGCCGAACTCCGCCGGCGCAGCGTGCGGCTGGCGCTGGATACCGGTTTCAGCCGCGACATCGTGGACACCATCCTCCAACGCCTCGGCTGGAACGCGCCGGGCTTTCTCGACGCCACCGTCGCCAGCGATGAAGTCCCCCGCGGACGGCCGCACCCCGATTTGCTCATCGAGGCGATGCGCCGCACCGGGGTCGCTTCGGCTTCGCAGGTGGCCAAGGTCGGGGATACGCCCTCCGACCTTCAGGAGGGCACCGCTGCCGGTTGCGGACTGGTCATCGGGGTCACCAACGGCACGCACACCCGCGAGCAACTTGCCTCGCACCCGCACCATCATCTGATCCGCTCGCTCGCCGAATTGCCCGCGCTCTTGGATTGACCCCATGATTCCCGCGCCCCACCTGCCCACCGCCCGCGACCCGCTGTTGTTCACGCCGGGTCCGCTGACCACCAGTCTCGCCGTCAAGCAAGCCATGCTCCACGACGCGGGGTCATGGCACTTCGAGTTTAACGCCCGTGTGGCGCGGATTCGCGAGGAACTGTTGCGCGTAGCGGGTTTGTCCCATGCCACCGGCTGGGAGGTCGTCTTGTTACAGGGGAGCGGCACCTTCGGCGTCGAAGCCGTCTTCGCCACGTGCGTGCCGCCGAACGGCAAGGTCGCCGTGCTGGCCAACGGGGCTTACGGCGAACGCGCCGTGCAGATGCTGGTTCACGCGAGGATCCCTTACGCGGTGCTGCGCACGCCCGAGCACGTGCCCAATGACCCGGTGGCCTTGGACCAGTTGCTCGCCAACGATCCGGCCATCACCCATGTCTGTGCCATTCACTGCGAGACCACCTCCGGCATTCTGAATCCGATCCACGAACTCGGCGCGGTCGTCCGCCGGCATGGCCGAACCTTGATCGTGGACGCGATGAGCAGTTTCGCAGGGATGCCGATTGATTTCGACGCCGCGGGCATTGACTACCTGGTTTCCTCCGCGAACAAGTGCGTCGAGGGGGTGCCCGGTTTCAGCTTCGTCTTCTGCCGTCGCGCCAAGCTGCTGGCGTGCGAAGGCTGGGCGCGCAGCCTGAGCCTGGATCTCCTGGCGCAACTTCGGGGCTTCGAGAAGAACGGCCAGTTCCGCTACACCCCGCCGACCCACAGTCTGCTCGCCTTCGAACAAGCCCTGTGCGAACTCGAACTCGAAGGGGGCGTGGCCGCCCGCGCCGCGCGGTACCGGCGCAATCACGAGACCCTGCTCACCGGCATGCGGACCCTGGGCTTCGCGCCGTACCTGCCGGCGACGGTTCAGAGCCACATCATCACGGCCTTTCCATTTCCGGACCTGCCCGGCTTTTCGTTCGACCGCTTCTACCGGCGCTTGAGCGACCTCGGCTTCATCATCTATCCGGGCAAGCTCACCCAGGCGGACACCTTTCGCATTGGCACCATCGGCCGGGTGTTCCCAGCGGACCTGGAGCAGCTCGTCCACGCCATCCGGCGAGTTCTCCTGGAGATGGGCTGGACCCCGCCGTCCGGTGCCGTTCCGTCGGTGCAATCACCCATCGCATGAGCGATCCGGCTGAGCCGCTCCCGTTTGCTCCCGCTGCCGAAGGCGACGTCAACGCCTCCCCGCAGCGCGCGGCCTGGCAGGCGGAAATGCTCGATGCCAACGTGCGCGCGTGGCTGGCCGAAGACGCCCGCTGGTTCCTGCACCAATCCCTGTCCACGCCGTGCCTGAACGTCCTCCACTCTGCCCGGGGCGCTGAGATCGAAGACCTTCAGGGACGAACCTATCTCGACTTCCACGGTAACTGCGTTCACCAGGTGGGCTTTGGCAATCCGCGCGTGGTCGCCGCCATCATCCAGCAGCTCCGGGAATTGCCGTTCTGTCCGCGCCGGTACACAAACACCACCGCGATCAAGCTCGCCCGCAAGCTGGCTTCCCTCGCGCCCGGCGACCTGAACCGCGTGCTGTTCGCGCCCGGCGGCGCCGAGGCCATCGGCATGGCCATCCAACTCGCCCGGGTCGCCACCGGCCGTTTCAAAACCATCTCGATGTGGGATTCCTTCCACGGTGCCACCCTCGAGGCCAGTTCAGTGGGCGGCGAGACTCTGTTCCGCTCGCGGCTCGGTCCGCTGCTGCCCGGTTGCGAGCATGTTCCTCCGCCTGATCCGTGGCACTGCCCGTGGGATTGCCGGGGCGAATGCCGCCTGAAGTGCGCGGATTACATCGAGTACGTCCTCGAGAAAGAGGGCGACGTCGCCGCGGTGATCAGTGAAACGGTCCGCTCCGCGCCGTTCATCCCGCCGCCGGATTACTGGCGCCGCGTCCGCGCCGCGTGTGACCGGCACGGCGCATTGCTCATCCTCGACGAAATCCCCACGGGCCTCGGCCGAACGGGTCGCATGTTCGCCTGCGAGCACTACGGTATCGTCCCGGACATGCTGGTGCTGGGCAAGGGGCTGGGCGGCGGGGTGATGCCGCTGGCGGCGCTGATTGCTCGCGATCCGCTCAACGTGGCGGCCGACCGTGCGCTCGGTCATTACACCCACGAAAAAAACCCGGTCGCGGCCGCCGCCGCGTTGGCGACGATCGAGTTCATCGAATCGGAAAATCTGCTCGGTCACGTCAACGAACTTTCCGATTATGCGCTCGGCCGGCTCCGCGAAATGCAAACGCGCCGTCCCCTCATCGGTGACGTGCGCGGGCTGGGGCTCATGCTGGGGGTCGAACTGGTGCGGGACCGGGAGACCATGACTCGCGCGTGCGTCGAGGCGGAGCAGGTCATGTACGAGTGTCTCCGGCGCGGCCTCAGCTTCAAGGTCACGATGGGCAACATCCTGCAACTCGCGCCCGCGCTGACCATCACCCGCGAACAACTGACGCGAGCGCTGGACATCCTCGAAGATGCCCTCCGGGCGGTAGAGGCATAGCCGCCCGACCGGCAACTGCTCATCCCGTTGCCAGCCGGCCTCGGCCGACGCACGGCGTCCCGACCGTTGTAGTACTGAAGTTCATAAGAGGATATGCAAGTACACTTTTAAGTTGACTGTAAAGTCGTGTTTTGGCGGCATGGCGTCGGTTCTGGTCGCAGACACACGCTCATGTTGGGACTCTCACAAACCACCGGTTACGCCATCAAGGTGCTCGGCTGCTTGAGTGAACCGAACTGCGCCAACCGGTCCATCCCCGAAATCGCGCGCTGCGCGAACATCCCCAAACCCTATCTCGCGAAGATCATCCGGTCGCTGGCGCGACACGGGCTGGTCAACGCCCGCCGGGGTGTGGGCGGGGGCGTTACCCTGGCGCGGAACCCGGATCAGATCACGCTGCTGGAGGTCGTGCTGGCGGTCGAAGGGGAAAACTGGTTGAGCGATTGCTTGTTGGGAATGGACGATTGTTCCGATCAAGCGCGCTGCCCCACGCACTCCTTCTGGATGCGAATCCGACAGGAAATCACCGACGAGTTGGCCAAGACAACGCTTGCGGCCATCATCCGGTTCCGGGGCGAAGACACCAACCGAGCTTGCTGGCTGCATTCCGTGATACCATCCACAAAAACAGTGACTAACAAAAGAAAGTCATCATGAAGTTCCTTCTACCCATCACTGGTTCCTCCGCCCCCAAAAGGCTGCGGCGCGTCCGTCCTGGACTTGCCGGTTTCGCCCTGGCTTTGGGGGCTTGCCTGACCGTTCCCCACCTTCAAGCTTATCCGAACAGTGCCACCACTACGGGCAACAGTTGCAGTGTCTGCCACGGTCCCAACGGCTCCGGGCGAAGCGTCCCGGGCCTGCTGGCCATCACCGGCACGACCAAGCTGACCGACCTGGGCAAACAACTCGGCGGTCAAACGCGCGGCCCGCTGAAAACCTTCGACGTTCTGCCCGGAAACGAGGTGGATCTCTCGGTGCAGGTTCTCCCTGCTGCAGGCTTGGCCGGGGCCGCGACTTATTCGCTGCAATTCAAGCGCCTTGAGATGTCCGGGCAGAAGTACAGCACGAACAACTTTCTGACCTGGGCTGACGCGAACCCCGCCGGCAGCGGGTGGGTGAAGCGCGACAACCCCTCCGTCCCGGCGGGTGTGACAGATCCCTATTTCACCAAGGACCTGGCCCAGAACGAGACCGGCACCTTCACCTTCCGGCTGGCGGTCCAGAATCAATCACCCGTGGACGTCTATGACCTCGAGTTCGCCATCGCGGGCGTGGACGACAACGGAATGATCTACTACGACCGCCACTTCTACCTGGCGGTGATCGCGCCTGAACTGATGACCGACCAGGCCGTGACCTGGTCCGAAGCTCTCTCGGCTGCGGGCTATGTGTTGCAGGTCGCGGACAGCCCGGAAGGGCCGTGGCAGAATTACACCGGCGGCACGGCGGTGATTGACGGCAGCAACGTGGCGCTCATGCACGTCTCCGGAGGCAACAAGAAGTTCTTCCGACTTTACAAGCCGTAGCCCGGTTTCGCCCGGACGCCGGAGGCGCACACGAGCAAGCTCAGGGGCGGTCGCACTCCGACCGCCCCTTTTGCTTTCGACTGCCAGTTCCGGGTCCGGGTCCTGGGGTCGCTCATCGTCAGTCCCGCCGCCCAAGCCTGTCGTGTCGCACCCGCCACACCAGTGCCGTCCCGCCACAAACAACGCCACGCTGTCACCAAATGCCTTGCTCATCCCCAACCGCTGCAGCAATGCCGGCACCCTTCACCCGCCCGGCAACACACTGGCGATTTCAGGCAGCGTCGGGACGATCAGCAGCGGCCTCACGCGCACCACCACGACCAGCCGCGCCACCGCCGTTTCCACGGCTTCCCCCGCGCGCTGCCATCGCTCAAACCGCTCAAACTCACGAAGCTCCGGTTCGCTGGCCCGACGTTCCACGCCGGCGACAGACGGTGTGGATTCCGTCCTTTGTTCAATTCCACTGAGGTCACTGCAAACCCACCCAGCCGCCGACACCGCGGGGACCGGCTGATCCGCACGCGGCGCTGGGAATTGCTGCTTGCGTGCGGCCCGTTACCGTATCGTACGTTCGTTGGCGGACGGTCTTTGATCCGCCTGTCCGAGGCATGCTTGTGCAAAAAATCCGACCAACCCGAATCCGTTCACTGATTTCTCACTCCGCCACCTTGGCCGCGCGAGGTTCCGAGGCATCCCCGGTTTGGTAGGACGCTTCCCATGGACCCAACGACCCGCGGACGCTTCCAGCGACGATTGGAGCAGATGGTCTCCGAGCTGACCGAGGCCGTGGAGGGCAAGGCGGACGCCACCGCCCCCGTGCAACTTGACACCGCCATCGGCCGCCTTTCGCGCATGGACGCCATTCAGTCGCAACAAATGGCGCTCGGCCTCAAGACGCGGCAGCAGCAGGCTTTGTTGCGTGCGCGCAACGCGCTTCAGGCCATCGCCAGCGGCACGTACGGCCAATGCCGTCGCTGCAAGGGCCCGATTGCGCTCGAACGCCTGGAGGTCCAGCCCGATGCGGTGGTGTGTGTGAAATGCGCGGACCAGGCGCGCCGCTGATGCGCCCGCAAGTCCCCAGCGAGATTTTGGAGAAACTGCGCACGACGCGCCAGGCGCCGCCGTGGAAGTGCAAGTTGCAGTTGCGTCGCGGGCGCACCGTCTATGGCG
>CALJWR010000317.1 GCA_937976685.1 uncultured Verrucomicrobiae bacterium | reverse complement strand
CTCACCTAGGAAGAGCATCGCCGGTGGTTCTTCATTTGCCGCCGCCCGGGTGATTCTGAGCTTCCCCCGAGAGGGGGACGGGGGCGGAGAAACTGAGAAAGGAAATCCGCCATGTCCACGAATTCGAAACCGAAAAGAACGCTCCATGATCTGGAGTTTGGGAAGCAGACCGTCCGACTGTTGAACACCAGCGGGCGTCCGTTGGCCCAAGTCGCCCGCGAACTGGGGCTGCCGCCCTGGCAGTGGCAGTGACGCGATTGGAAGAACCGGCTACAGCCGCAACGCCTCCAGCAGCCGCAGAACGGCAGTTCCCCCACTTGCACGGACCGTGCCCGTTGGAGATGTTGCTTCCGGTAATGACAGCCCGGCGCGCTTGATGCCAGAGCCTGACGAACCCAACCGCTTCGCTGAGATTCCTTTCCCTGGGGCCGACCGTCGCCAGGGCGGAGGAGGGATGGCAAGGGCCTTGACGCCCCGCGAGCGCCGGTGGCGGTCCGTTAGGCGATGGTTGGCGTGGGTTGGGGGAACCACCATCGCGGTTGCCGTGGTGCTGTTCGCCGGCTGGCGGTATGGGTTGAAACCAGTCCCGGAGCCGGCGGCGGGCGTCCCGTTCGAACGAATCGCGCCGGTGAACTGGAGTGCCGTAAGCGCGGACAATTGCTGGTTCTGGGCGCGGGAGGTGGACCGATTCCTCCGCTCCACGCGCCTGGATCGTCAACGGCAGTTTCAAGAGATGTACCTCGCCACGGTGGATTCGTGGGCGCGTTCCGGGGCGCGGGCCGGCACGGCGCAACAGGAGGCCGAGCAGTGGTTTGCGGAGCATCCTGAATTCGAGGAGTTCTTTCACCGGGCAGCCTCCGCCACGGGGAATCAGCCGCCGTCGCATCTGGGCAGTGCGGAGACGCGCGCCATGCAGTTGCTCACGCACTTGCCGCTGGTCAAGGCCGCGACGCGGGAGCGGACCGGCGAAACCGTGGCCGCCCTGGAGCAGTTGGTGGACGCGTGGCGGCTGCAGGCGCGGTTTGTGCCGCATCTCGAGTTCTCGGGTGTTTTCGACGAGCGGGGACTGAGCGAAATCGAGCACAAGCTCGCTCGTCCCTGGCGACGTCTGGCGACGACGGGAGCCAACCTGAGCGTTGACGAGGGCCGACGGCTCCTGGTCCGTTTGAGCGAGGTCACCGGTGCGCTACCCGATCTGTCCGTCTCGTATCGGCGCGTGATCTCGACCCGACTGGCCAGTCACCAGCGAAATCAGCGTCCCGATTGGGCGCGGGTCCGAAGGGCCTTCAGTCAGGCTGTGACGCTCGCGATTCAGGACCTCGTCCAGATTCCGCCGGTCATCTGGGCCCGCTTGTCCGGCTATCGGGTCAATTTCGGGAACGTGGAGGGGATCGGCCACTTCGCGCGTCCGGTCAACCTGTTGTGGGACGCGCTGCAAAAGGCCGCGCTGCGGCCGGAGGACCTCGAATCGGCAATCAACGGCACTGTCAGTCAGGCCCTCGCGAGGCTCCAGTCGTCAGGTTCGGTGGAGGAGGCGGCGAAGGCACCCGGTTTTTGGCAGCGGTGGCTGGACCGGCCGGCGCTCTGGCGGGCGCTGGCGATCTTGCCCGACGGGTCGGATCTCCGCCGCAGCCGGCAGCAGTGGCTGGCGTATTTCGAGTCTTGTCGTTTGGCGCTGGCGCTGCGGATTTACCGGGAGCAACACGGGGACTGGCCAGAGGAACTTGGCCAGTTGGTCCCGGAGATTCTGACCAGTCTGCCGGAGGATCCCCGTTCCGGGGGCGCGTTCGGTTACGGCCGGACGGGCACGGGCTGGCAGTTGTGGTCACCCGGCCTCCCAAGGAAGTCCGATGACTCCGAGGTCTATGAGGATGCCGGTCGGCTGGACTTTCCTGCGACTGCGGAGTAAGGCGGAATCGTAATCCGGCCGGCAGCAATTGTGTTCTTCCCATGCTCTGGCCGTATGAGCTCTCGACTCCGAGTGGTGTCGGGTTTGGCGGTGACGCTTTTCGGGAGCTGGACAATTCCCTCCACGTTGGCACAGAGTTTCGCAGCCGTGCCGGCCGTGGATGCGGGCATCACGGAGCCATCCCTCAAGCCGGCTGGTGAAACCGAGGGAGACGGTGAAACTGACCTTCGCCGCCACTGGCGACGAACTTGCCTGTCAGTGGATCCACGACGGGCAGATTGTTTCGGGCGCGACCGACACGGTCCTGGCCGTGGATTCGTTCCAGGCGAGCGACGCTGGTACGTGCGTGGCGCGCGCGACCAACCGTGCGGGTGTTGCCCAAACCCTTCCCGCCACCCTGACTTTGGTGCGGGCACCGGCGATCCAGAGGATGCGGTATGAAGCCGGTGAGGCCTCAATCATTACGATCACTCGTAACTTGACAGGGCTGCGCCAAAGAGGGTTCGGCCCGAAGTCCGTTTCACTCCCTGAAAAACAATTCACCACAAAATCACTGCTCCAATCGTGATCGTAATGATTGAGGGGTGAGGTGCGCTTCGAGTTTCAGGTTCAGGCGGGTGTTCCGTGCGTCGTCGAGTCTTCAGATTCCCTCACCGTGCCCGACTGGCGCCGGTTGATACGGGTCAGCTCGCCCCAAACGCCCATGCTGTTTCCGGCTCGCGATGTGCCCGGCGCATCGCAGCGGTACTGCCGGGTGATGACGGAGTGAAGGGAACCGGTTGGGCAGGAGACCCCGGGTCGCTCAGGTCGCAAGGTGCGCCATGACCGCGGTGGCGACCCGTTCCGGGCTGACGGCGCGCAGGCACTCGATGGGCTTGTCGAGGTGGCAATGGCTGCTCATGCAAGGGGAGCACGGAAGGCCGGCCGTAAGGACATGGCCGATTTGGCCGTACGGGCCGGTGCGTCTGGGTTCCGTGGGACCGAAGATGGCGATCACGGGGCGGCCCAGAGCCGCCGCGACATGCATGGGGCCGGTGTCGTTGGTGACCAGAGCGGTGCTCCGGCGCGCCCACTCGATCATTTCCCAGAGCGACGTTGCTCCCGCAAGATTCAGACACCTTTCGGGCGCAGCGGCTGCGACCTCGGCCGTCAGGGCCGCCTCGCCCGCCGCCCCCAGGAGAACAAAGCGGGTGTCGGGGAGCCGGTCCGCCAGCAGGCGGACCAACTTCGCGAAGTGAGCAGCAGGCCACCGTTTGTTGAGCCAGCGCGCCCCGGGATGAAGAGCGATCCAACGCGGCGCGGCCGAGGCAGCGACCTCCACCTTTTCCGCGACGCCGGAACGTCGCGGCAGCCACTCGAAACGGTTGTGGACGGGTGCTCCGAGAGCTCGGACGGCGTCGAGATACCAGTCCACGGCGTGAGTGTGATACGTGCGGCGGGGAACCCTGACGTCGTAGAACGCGGGGGCCGCCTCGCGGTAGTCCTCCAGTCCGATGCTCGTCGTGGCTCCGGTGAGCCGGGCGAGGACGGCGCTGCGGGCCAGCGCCTGCAGGTCCACCACGAGGTCGAGACGGTGCCGACGCATATCCCGGATGCTGCGGAACACTTCGAGCCAGCGGAGGGGCGACTTCCAGCGTTGCCGGTGAAACAGAAATAACCCCGAAAGGTCGGGATCACCGTCCAACAGGGGAGCGAGTGTCGCGTCCAGCCACCAGAAGATGTCGGCGTGCGGCCAGTGCTGTTTGGCCAACCGGAGAACGGGGATGGCTTGAACCACGTCCCCCAGCGAACTCGGTTTGAGAATGAGAATTCGCACGGTGGATGAGGCGAGGCGGCGTCAGCCAAAACGGGGCGTGCGCGGTCGCCAGAACGGGGTCGCGGAAGCGGCCAACCCGTCGCCTGCCTCAACGGCCCTCGCCAAGCCGGTCGGCCAGGCGCGGCGGCAGTCCCGCGCGCAAGATTTTCTCCTGGGTGGTCTCCAGGTCGTAATCGAGCCGGCGCAACTCGATGGTGCCTTCGTCGAGGTCGTAGGTGACGTATGTGGCCTTGGGTACACCGTCCCGCGACTGTCCCACGCTGCCGACATTCACAAAGTACTTTCGGCCCGGCTCGACGCGGAACTTCGAGTAGCTGCCACCGCGGACGACGCTGTCGCGGATGAACGCCACCGGCACGTGGGTGTGGCCGAAAAAGCAGACGCTCGTGTTCTGGTAGGTGAAGCTGGCGGCGGCGGCGTACTTGTCCTGCGGAAAGACGTAACCCCAGCGTTTCGGTGCATCGAGGGTGGCGTGAACGATCGTGAAGTTCGCGACCAGGCGATGGTAGCGCAGGTCGCGCAGCCAGGCCCGATCCTCGGCGGTGAGCTGGTTGCGGGTCCATTGCACGGCCTCGGCGGCGTGAGGGTTGAAGCCTTCGAGGTGCTCGTCCATCGAGCAGTACTCGTCGTGGTTGCCCTTGACGACCGGGATGTTCATCCCGCGGATGATGTCCAGGCACTCCTTCGGATTGGCGTTGTAGCCCACGACATCACCCAGGCACGCGTAATGGGTCACCTTTTGGGCCTCTGCGTCGGCCAACACGACCTGCAGCGCCTCCAGATTGGCGTGGATGTCGGCGATAATTGCGAACTTCATTGCTCTCGACTCTACCGGGCGATCTCGAACCCGCGAAACCCGCCCTGGTCCTCGCTCCAACTGACCGACTCCTGGCGGATCAACGAACCCAGTCCGGATTCCCGGATCGCGGCGCGGAACGCTTCCAACTCAGCGCGCTCGCCCTCCGCCAGCAGTTCCACCCGTCCGTCGAGCAAGTTGCGAACCAGCCCGGTCACCTCGAAGCCCTGCGCCACCGTACGCGCGGTGTAACGGAAACCCACGCCCTGAACCTGGCCGGAATAAAGCACGTGCATCCGAACGCGCGCCATTGAGTTTCAGGCCGGGTGGAAGGGCAAAACGCCGTCAAAGGCGACTCCACCACGGCACGGCAGGCAAATTTGCACGCCCGGATGAAGCCATACGAAGTCAAAATCCCGCAACGATTTTGTGTCCCGCGCCCCACCAGCAGGGCGGGCTTGGGCACGCGCCGACCGGGATTTCCTCGCTCGCCTTCCCGCGCGGTTGGCGCAGACTATCGCAATGCGCTTTACCCTTGTCTGGCTACTTCCAGTCGCTTTGGCCGCCGCCGGCGCGTCGCTCGACGATTTGGCCAGGCCCCAGGACGGCCGTTCCATGCGGTCCACCTCAGCCATGCGCCAGGGCGAGGTTCGGCGCGGCGATGCCGAGCGCAAGCTGGCCCCCAGGGCGGAACCCAAAGGCGATCGCGAAGAGGCCAGCAATTGGGACAACTTCCGGGTTCCGCCCGGTGAGACCCATGTGCTCCTCGACGCCGAGGGTCCCGGAGTGATCACGCATTTGTGGCTCACGTTTCTCGCGCCGGAACCTCAGGAGTGGGCACCGCAAGGCTCGGCGAACCATCAGGAGATGCTCCTGCGCATGTTCTGGGACGGGCGTGCGGAACCGGCCGTGGAGGCGCCCGTGGGGGATTTTTTCGCGAATTGCTTCGGGCGCCGCAGCGAGGTGGTAAGCCTTCCGGTCGTGGTCGAGGACGCCGATTCGTACAATTGCTTCTGGCGAATGCCGTTTCGCCGGTCGGCTCGGATTGAGATCGAAAACCAAAGCGACAAGCCCATCGGCCTGCTGTACTACAACGTGGACTGGATCAAGAAGGATCATCTTCCAGAGGACACGCCTTACTTTTACGCCCGCTACCGGCAGGAATACCCGGTTCGCCCGGGCGAGGACTACGTGGTGCTCGAGACGCGGGGGAAGGGCCACTACGTGGGCACGGTGCTGGCGGTCCGCACGCGCAGTCCGGCCTGGTTCGGCGAAGGCGACGAAAAGATCTATCTCGACGGCGAGACTAGGCCTTCGATTTGGGGTACGGGCACCGAGGACTACTTCCTGTCGGCCTGGGGGCTGAAAACCACCAGCACGCCCTACTTCGGTGTGCCTTACTTCGACCAGTGGGGGATTATCGGCGGCCATACGAGCGCCTACCGGTGGCACGTGGCCGATCCCATCGTGTTCAACTCCGGCATTCGTTTCACTTTCGAGCACTGGGGCTGGATTTCGCCGGACGAAAACCCGGAGCGGCGAAGCACAAGCTGGAACGAGCGGGAAGACGACTATGCCAGCGTGGCGTTCTGGTATCAGACGGGCGAGCCGACGCCACAGCCGCGGGTTCCTCACGCCCGGGAACGGCGCCTGCCGAGTCTTGAACGGGTCATCGCTTATGCGCGCGATTTCACGGCGGCCACGTACCACGGCGTCGGGACCGTGGTGACGCAGCAGCTCGAGTTCTACCCCGGTCCCCAGGCGCTCTACCGGGCCCCCAGTGCGGAGGGCGCGTGGTGGGAGATTCCCTTCACCGTCGCGCGCCGGGAGCCGCTGCGCCTGCTGGTAAACGCCACCAAATCGTACGATTTCGGAAAGTACCAAGCCTCGGTGAATGGTGTGAAGCTGGGGGACGAGATTGATCTCTACCATCCGAAGGTTGCGAATGAAGAGGTCCATCTCCTCGACTTCTGGCCCGAGCCGGGCGAGTACAAACTGCGGCTTGAATGCGTCGGGCGGAACCCCGCCTCGGCCGGTCACTTCGCGGGCATCGAGTCCGTTCGGCTTCGCGAACGCCGGCCGCGCGTGCTGGAGCTGGGGCACGACAAGGACAAGGACTGGCGCAAAGAGCCGAAGCTCTACCGCTGACCGCGCACGTCGCCCGAGTCGCCCGGACGAGGGCACGCCGTCTCAGAACCGGAACATGTCGTTCATGCGGCCGCAGTTCGGGCAACGGGAACGGTCCACGTCCGGGTCATCGGTGTAGAGAAAGCCGCAGCCGTCGCACCGGAAGACGTGATCGTCGGAGGGCGTGGGACCGAAGGTGCGGCGCCGCATCTCCGCGACGGTCAGGAGACCGACTGCCCCCAGCATCACGAGCACGTAGGCGAAAATGAGCTGCTCGGCCGTCATGGCGCTGCCGGAGGGGCCCCGGCGGGGGCAACCGTCCGCCACTCGAAACTGAGGCGTCCCCACTGGATCGCGGGCCCACTCGCGTCGCGCAGGGGCGCAAAAGTGGTATTGCGCGCCAGTTCGAGGGCCTTCTGGTCGGCGGTCGCCAGGCCGCTGCTGGCCAGCAGCGTCGCCGTCAACACGCCGCCATGCTCGTCCACGGTTACCTGGACTAGACTCGGCTGAAGCACATCCGGGTGTTCCCAGACCGGCGGCAATTCCGGCCAGCGGGCGGTGCGCTCGGGCGGCAGGCCCTCGACGCGGACGGTCGAGTTCGTCGCTACCAAGGCGCGGGGCGTCTCCGTCCGGGCCGTCGGCTCCGGCGCGTGACCGAGACTGAAAAACGACCGCGGCAGGGCGACGGCCGGCCCTGATGGCTGGGGCTGGAGGCCCGCGCTCCCCAGGAAGTGCGGCGGCTCGTTCCATTCCGCTGAAGGTCTGGCGAAGCGGGCCCGGCGAAACCATACCTCACCGGAAAAGCCGCGCGAACTCACCAAGGCGAACTCGGCCGGGTCGTTCAGGGCCTCCCAAGCGTCGGGCGCGACGGCCTCGCGGCCGTGGGGAAGCAAGAGTACGCGGCCGGCGGAAGGCTTCGGTGGCGTGGCCGGGGTCGGCCGGCGGCCCAGCACCAGCAGCGCGAGGACCTGCCCGATGAAAACGACCAGTATCACGATGGTCCACTGCCGCCGCGTCCAACCGGTCAGCCCGTCCCGGAGCACGGTCGGTTGTCGGGGAGTGCGGGTTGGCAGCACCACGCCGCCCCCCGTCTGCCGGGGTTGGTTCATGGCGACCGCCGGGCGGTGTTGGTGGTCGGGAACAAGGGTGGGCGGGTGGCCACCACCACCTCGCGGACGCCCGCTTCCATCGCGACGGCTGAGACGCGAAGCAGTGCCGCGTGGCGCACGGTTTCGTCGGCCTGGACCAGGAGCGTGACGGGTTCCGTGGTGGCGTGGGTCCGCGCGGTCAGTTGCCCGCGCAACTCCTCGAGGGTGACGGCCTGTCGCTCAAAGTACGCCTGCTCGCGTTGGTCCAGCACAAGGACGAGGGGCAGCCCGTTTGGGCTGGTCGGGCCGGCGACGGCGACCGTGGGCAACTGAATCCTTACGCCGGGCGTCGGGGCGAGCGACGAGTGCAGGAGGAGGAACAACACGAGCAGGAACAGCACGCTGAGGAACGCGGCCACGTCCAACTGCCCGGTGAAGGGCCTCACCTTGCGCGGAAACCTCATTCGGAACGACCGTTCCGGTACTCGGCCAGCAGGTTGAGAATCTCCGCCGATGCCTTTTCCATGTCTGTCACGATGTGGTTGACGCGGCTGACGAGGTAATTGTAGCCGGCATAGGCAGGAGCGGCGATGGCCAGCCCGGCCCCGGTACAGACCAGCGCCTGCCAAACCCCCTCCGCCAACACGCCCGGAGGGGCGGAAACGCCCTGGGTTTGCAGGACTCGGAATACGGAGATGAAGCCCAGGACGGTACCGAGCAGGCCCAGAATGGGCCCGATTTGGGCGATGGTCCCCAGCAGGTTCAGCCGCTGTTCGAGTCGCGGCACTTCCACCAGTCCCGCCTCCTCCAGCGCCTCACGGATGCCGTCGCGGCCACGGTCCCGGTTGAGAATCGCTGCCTTGACCAGCCGCGCCACCGGTCCGGCCGTCGCGTCACAAATCGAAATGGCCTCCACCACGTTGTCGCGCCGGAGGACGTTGCGAACGCCGGTGAGGAATTCGACGGAATTGATCTGCTCCCGGTGGTAGTGGAGCACCCGCTCAATGAACACGGCCGCCGCCACCGCTCCGATGAAAAGCAGCAGCCACATCATCGCGCCGCCATGACTCAACAACTCCGGCAACATGCCCACGTTCTAGGGGACCGCCCGCCGGCGGGCAATGTTCAAAACGGCCCCCCTGCGACGGCTGCGAGGTCCGGAGCCGCCTCCGCGCGTCCCGAACGCCTCGTGAGGGCTTCGATCGCAACGGCCTTCGCCGGGCTTTTATGCAAGGCGCTCGGGGAACAGGCCCGGAGCATGCGTCAACTGAACGGCGCGCCGCTGGTCTCCGGGCGGATGTGTTGTGACCACGGTCCGGGTCGTGGCCGGCGCCTCACTACGGCGCCCGAGTTCATCGTGGCCCTCGGTAATTTTTACCTTGCTTCACGCTCGGGCGTCATAAGATAGTCAAACGAATTCGATAAATTATGAGAAACATCGTTTCGCGGTTGGTACTGGGTGGCTTGGTCACGTTCGCGGCGCTGGGCCAGGAGTTTGACTTCAACGCCGGCAACGACGACGGGCTGACTCGGTACGATCCGCTAGGGGGATTCGGCATCGGTGGCACCTATACCTTTCCGGGCGGCGACACCTACCGGATTCAATCCGCTTCAACCGCGCCCCTGACTGGCACCGTGGGGCCGGGCCGGGCCGGCGCCTATTTGGCCGTGAGTTACGCTTCGTTCACCGCGTCGGTGGACCTGGTCAACTGGAACGACAATCTGGTTCAGGGCTTCGGCATCCTCGGACGCGCGCAGGAAGCCGGTCTGGGCACCTCCGATGGCTACGTGTTTTTTTACTTCCCGGCGTTTCAGTCGGTGGCTTTCAACCGGATTGACAACGAATCCGCCACCGTACTGGCCTCGCCGGAAAACCCGATGGTCTCGCTGGATCCGTCGCTGGACTACCGGATGGTGTTCTCCGCGCACGGCAGCCAGCTCTTCGGCCAGATTTTTGCGCTCAGCGACCTTTCCACTCCGCTGGTGACCCTCACCGCCACGGATTCGACGTACAGTTCCGGCTTCGCTGGCTTGCTCGTGGCGGGGACGTTGATGGATCCCACGAGCGCGGGTGACGCCACGTTCGACAACTTCAAAGTCATTCCGGAGCCGAGCACGATCGCTCTGGCAGTGTTGGGTGGTGGCGTGCTGTTGATGGGCGCACGAGCGCGGCGCCGGTAGCAGAGGCGAAACGGCCGATGGGCCGCGCCCGGGCTGGCGAGTGCG
>CALJWR010000316.1 GCA_937976685.1 uncultured Verrucomicrobiae bacterium | reverse complement strand
TGGCGCTCAAGGCGGATCTTCACCCCGAGCCTTCCTGGCCCCAGTTACAGGAACGCTCCCAGCACGATCCCCGCATCCCTTTCCAAGCACTCGTCAAGCACCGCGCCAAATGAAAAGACCGTGACCCGCTGGCGGGTCCTTGCTTCGCTACCGGCTGCGGAATTCGTCACCATGAACATCTCCAGCCTCCTTTCCCGCTCCGCCGCCCTCGCCACCGGCCTGGCCATCGTGGCAAACACGTGCGCCGCCGAAACCCGCTACGAGCCGAAGTGGGAGTCGCTCGACAAACGCCCGACCCCCACGTGGTTCCTGGACGCCAAGTTCGGCATCTTCATCCACTGGGGCATCTACTCGGTGCCCGGTTGGGGCGCCCCCAAACAGTACGCCGAGTGGTACTGGCACAACATGGCGGACAAGAAACCGGACAATGTCTGGTGGCAGCATCACCAGCGGGTCTGGGGTGAGAACTTCGAGTACCGGGACTTCGCCCCGTTGTTCAAATGCGAGCACTACAACCCGGATGAGTGGGCCGACCTCTTCGCCCGGTCCGGCGCGAAGTACATCGTGCCCACCTCGAAGCACCACGATGGCTTCGCCCTCTGGCCCAGCGCCGAGGCGGACAAAACCTGGGGTCGCCCGTGGAACGCCGTTTCCACCGGCCCAAAACGCGACCTGCTGGGCGACCTCGCCGTCGCGTGCCGCAAGCGGGACCTGAAGTTTGGGTTCTACTACTCGCTCTATGAGTGGTTCAACCCGCTCTGGCGCACCGACCGCCCCCGCTACGTGGCCGAACACATGCTCCCGCAGTTCAAGGACGTGGTCACCCGCTACCAGCCCGCAATCATCTTCGCCGATGGCGAGTGGGACCTGCCCTCGAAGGATTGGCGCAGCGAGGAGTTCCTGGCGTGGCTGTTCAACGAGTCCCCCGCGCGCGCCGAGGTGGTCATCAACGACCGCTGGGGCAAGGAATGCCGCCACCAGCATGGCGGCTACTTCACCACCGAGTACGGCGCCGGCATGGCTGACGACTCGCATCCCTGGGAAGAAAGCCGCGGCATGGGCCACTCGTACGGCTGGAGCCGCGTCGAAAACATTGACGATTACAAATCCGCCCGCGAACTCCTGCTGGTGCTCATTGACCTCGTCAGCCGCGGCGGAAACCTGCTTCTGGACATCGGGCCCACGGGGGACGGTCGGATTCCGGTAATCATGCAGGACCGGCTCATCCAGATTGGCGACTGGCTCAAGGTCAACGGCGAGGCCATCTACGGCACCCGCTTCGCCGGCCGTGATTGCCAGTGGAGCGACGGCAAGCGGCCGGGCCAGGAGTACGGCCAGTACATGATCGAGTACGACCTGATGAAACAGGTCGGTTTCGCGCCGAAGGAGGGCAAGGCCGTGAAGCAGGTGTTCTACACCAGGAAGCCCGACGCCCTGTACGCCATCACGCCCGGCTGGCCCGGACCGAAGCTGGTCTTGCGCGGCGTCAAGGCTCCGGCACGGCCGAACGTGACGCTGCTCGGCCATTCGGGAACGCTCCCCGCCCGACTCGAAGGGGAAACCCTGACCATCGAACTGCCGCAGCTCGACAGCGAAAGCCTGCCCTGCCGGTACGCTTACGCTTTCAAGATCACCGGGGCGGAGGTCCTGCCGGAGCCGAAGAAGTGACGGGCAACGGGATGCGCTATCCGCCTCGTCCAGTGTGCGGCTGAACACAGCCGGCCCCGCGTTGAGCTTCCGTCGGCGGGCAGCGTGGACGCGCAAGCTTCGCTCACGAAGGGGAGGAGGACCAATGGAGCCCGGTCGCTCCCGGTCGTCCAGCCCAGGGCGTTGAACGCGGGCTCCACGGCTGCCTTTTTTCCCGTTCGGGCGAGGGCCAATTTCGGCAAAGCGTTTGCCAAGAAAGTCGTAGCCAGGAGCTCGCTTATAGGCGTAGGAGTTTAAGGCGAAAGCGTATGAGAACCCCGAGCCTCCACCCCGAGCCTCCACCCTGACCGGGCGCCCAAGAATGGCGCGACTCGTGTGGGGCTGTCTGTCCACCCTGTACGCCGTGCTCTTGACCCCGCCGCCGCTTTGGGGGGCTGATCACTGGCTGGGGCCTCCGGGGCCGCCCAACGGGGCAACCGTCACGACCTGTTCCAGCAGCAACCCGTTGCCGTGGATGATTTCGCAGGTCCAGCAGATAATTCGGGACAACCCCAAGGATCCTTCCGCGGCGGGGGTCACGCTGATTTTGAAGCCGGGGACGTACGTGACCGGCTCAGTCACACTCCCGGCCAACACCCCGCCACAACGCCGTCTGGTCATCAGGGCCGAGACCGGGGGCGATCCACCAGTTTTGCGGTACCAGGTACCCGGCACCGCGATTGCGGCCACAGCCGACCCCTGCCAGTCCGGGTGCGCCCACCTTTTTGTCGGCCCTGCGTGGGAGTCGTGGTTGTTTGACCTCTTCGGCAGCACGCTGGCGCGATTCGAGGCGCGGGATCTTGTCTTGGACGCCAATTGGCCTGCCTGGGCGGCGGTGAATACCGCGGCTTCGCCCCCGTATGTGGACGGCTTTGCGCTGGGGGCGCTGCGAGTGCGGGGCAAAGAGGGATTGGTCAAGAACGTGCGGGTCAAGAACTGCGGGGCTAACGGGATCACGCCTTGGCCGCACTGGCGTCCGGCGGGCCGGGAGTGTTTTCCGCTGTGGGTGGACGCCAGAGACTACGGTGCCGACAAATGGGTGGTGGAGGACTGCGAGGTCAGCGATTTCCACGCGCTCCACGCGGGCTACTGCACGGCCATCATGGTCACGACCGTCGAACCTCCGAACGGCCTGCCGTCGTTGGATCGCGTGGCCACGGTTCGTCGTTGCCAGGTGCGTGGATGGGGACCGGAAATCGCGTTCGGCACGGCCCGGTCGAGCCAGGTGGCTTTTCGTGACAACTTGGTGGTCGGCACGGCGCTGGGTTTGAATTGCGACACCGAGCCCATTCGGAACGTGGACTTCAAGGACTCACTCTTCCTCGATGTTTGCGCGATGGCGCAAATCGGCGCCGCGAATTCCTTCCCGAGCACCGCCGGCGATTACGGCTACTCGGATGTCACGCTCAGCGGCAATGCCGTCCGGTTGCGGGCCGTGCCTCTGCTGCAGAACTACCGCAGCTACGAGTGGCGCAGTGTGATCATCGGCAGCAGCCCCGTTCGGATGCCCGTGACCGACCCGGCGCTTGCGGTGGGCCGCTACTACACCGGCTATTGCGCCGGCATAAAACTGGCTGGGGCGCATGATGTGTCGCTCCATGACAACATCTTCACCACCCGCCCGGCTCGATACTTTTTTGAACCGGACCCGGCCAACACCAGCCTGGCGGCCTGGATTCCGGCGTTCCGCCCCTCGCCCGACGATCCGTTAAGCGGGCTGCCCTGCGACCAAACGGGGAGCGTGTCTGTGGGCGGGAACTGGACCTGCGGCTTGGCAATGGATTTTGGCGAATTCAGTTACCTGTCATGGGCCCCTACAATTTTCCATCCGGCGCTTCCGGGTTGGGGCCTGTTGGCTTGGGATCAGCAGGGACGCGTGGGCCGGGTGCTGCCCTCCTTTGCTCCGACCGGTCAACTGGTCGCCGCTCGCGAGGTGCGGGTCAAAAGCCCGGAAAGGTTGGGCAGTGTGGTGTGCGTGGAAGCGGCCATCGTGGTTCATCATCACGTTGGCGGGATACCGTGGGGTGCTTCCACGCTGGACACCCCGGGGCCGAACGACCTTCGGCTTGAAGTCCGTCGAGCCGGCGGTCAAACCACCATTCTGGCCCCGTCTTCGCTGGCGGGAGCCTCGGCGCTGTTCACCTACACCCCCGAAGCCACGCCGGGGCGGGACGAACTGGTGATCTACGGTCGCGTCCCCAGCCCAAGCGGAATCGTGCCAACCGATCCGGACCAAACGGCGTGGACGGTTGCCGAATACCCGCGGCATCCCGTGGTCCGCTTCGAGCGCTGTCCGGACGTCGCTGACGACCGCCGCCTTTCGCCGGGCTACTTGCGCCTTTCCCGGTCCGGTCCCGTCAGCGCCAATCTCGCCGTGACCCTGATCCGGTTGGGTGCCGGCTTCCCGCGCCCGACCACCGTCGGCAATGGCCTGGATGACTTCCTGCTCTGCCAGCCCTCCGCGGCCAACTCCAACGTCTGGGAGGTTTGCCCGGCAAACGGGGACGCTTGGACAGTCACCCTCCCGGCCGGGCAGCGTGAAAGGCTCCTCCGGCTTGTTCCCTCCGGCGGCACCGTCAACCAGGACAAGGCTGAATACGAAGCCGCCTATTTCGGCATCGAGCCATCCCTGGCGCACGCCTACGGCGTCGGCGCGGCCGCCGCCGGGACGACGCCGGCCTGGACGGTGGATGCGGGCGGAACGGCCGTTGCGCAAGGCGTGGCTGTGACGTTCTGGGATGGTCCCAAGTGGCGGCTCTATCAACTGGCAAACAGTTACCAGCCGGCCGCACCCCCGCCCGCGATGGTGGCGGTCGGGGACGCGGCGGCCGTGCCGGACTGGACAGAAAAAGGCGGCCTTTCTCCCGACGAATCGGGCGTCATTGCCCTCGATCCGGAAGAATCAACCGGGACGTGGCCGCTGGCCGACACGGCGCCGTTGGTCACCACGCGCACGGGCGAGATCATTGACCTCCAGTCCATCCAACCGTTGGAGCACGAACGGCCGCAATCCAATCTCGACGACGGGTCGCAACGATACGCACCGCTGGAACTATGGACTGGGGGAGCGGCCCCGTCGAGGCGCAGGCGGTGCCCAGTTCTCCGGTGTCTTACACTGGTCGGGGCGGTGCCGCTTATGCGATCAACGACGCCTCGCCGGACGGGCGGATCGCGGGCTATCTGGTCCATGATAATGTTCCGGCACTGCCGGGGGTGACGGAAGGAACGTTCTCGCTGGCGGGCGTCTGGCGGACTTGGATGCCGGCCGAATGGCACTTGTTCGTGGATGCGCCGGCGTGGCAGTTGGCCGCCAACGGGGTGTCCGGTGCGGGCGACTTCGTGGGCGGGCGGCGGCCGGACCAATGGCCGGCCTTGAGCGCGCCCAGGCATTGCTCCGCCAGCGGAACATTCAGTGAGTTGCCGCGGCGCACCACGGATCGCGCCGAGGGGGCCGGCTGCGCTTTGAGCGAGGATGGCAACTGGGCGGTGGGTTACATATTGTCAACGGCATGGAAATATGTGCCCACGCGCTGGCAACGCCTTGCCAACGGGACGTGGACGTTGCCGGGCGGGAATCTCACCTGCGCGGACCCGAATCACAGCGGCTATGCTTTCGGCGTGAATAACGCCGGGGTGGTCGTCGGCCGGCTGCAGATGCCGGTGGGCGTGAGCCGGGCCTTCCGCGTTCCCAACGGCGCCCCAGTGGATGGCAGTGAATTTATGCATGGCCTGCTGCCGCCCGCAGCATCAATCGGCGCCCCGGAAGACGGTCCATTCCCGGGCGAACGCCATTGACAGCGCGAACAACGCCGTCGGTTGGTCGGACGCGAGTGTGAAGGTGTGGAACAGCACCTTGAACAAATGGGTCTGGGTGAATCGCGACCGGGCGGTAGTCTGGTGGGCCAACCAAACGCAACCCACCGTCCTCGGGGGCCTCTATGGCCCGGCGGTGCTGTGGCCCGGGCACGCGTCGTACGCGAGTATGGCCTACGGCATCAGCCAGCGGGCGGAACCGGTGGTCGTCGTGGGAGCGAGCTCGATTTCGAGCCAGTCCGCCGGCGGCTTCCTTCGCGCGTTCTGGCAAAGGGTTCAGGCACCACCCATCGGTTATCCATCCGAGTACGCGAAACCAGAAGAAATGTTCAATCTGAACGACGCCCACCTGTCGTGGCTTCCGGCTGGCTGGATTCTAGTGACCGCGGAGGATGTCAATGTTTGCGATTACATCGTGGGCACCGGCAGCTGCAACGGGGTGGCCCAGCCGTTTCTCCTGGCGCCCCAGGCCGCGGTTCTGCAGTAGCGATCACTTGGAAAGGAAGCGACGATGCGCTTTTCACTTCTCTCCGGCCTAATTATCGGTGCAAGCCTGCTGTTGATGGCCCGGGCCGCCGATCGGCCCTGCATAATGAGCGGCTTCGGTCTCGCTCCGCCGACCTCATGTGAGAAGACTAACCACTGGAGCCGGCCAATGGATCTTACCGGCGACGGCAGCCCGGAGTTTTTCTACGAACGCTGGCATGTCGAGAAGCGGGTAGATGGATTCGATTACAAGGGGGAGCCTTGGTGGCTGATGCAGAACGACGATTTCGAAGCGTTCTATCCGGAGCCGCATGTGGAGCTGTATGCGCTCATTGGAGCATATGGTGTGGAACCCGGGGCTACGAGGCTCTTGACGGTCGGAATCGAGTTTGGGAGTGAGATTGTCCTGGATCCTCCTCCCGTGATTCCTTTCACCCAGAGCCGGCAATGGTTCATTCCGTGGCGAAACCAACGGCAACTTGCCGCCGAGGGATTGGGGATTATCTACGGTACCAAGACCGGTGGCCCTGCCCGAACATGCCGTACGAGACCTGCACGTTTTACGGCGGCGCTGGCTGGCTGGTGGACACCAACCGGGCTAGGGACCTGGTTCAGGAACATCTGTTCGGGTTTCGGGTGCTCGAGCCGGACTAATACCACTTGGGCTGGTTGCGGCTGCGGGGGATCCAGGGCTGGCCGGAGAGCCGGGCCGAACTGGTGGAGTACGCGGTCCACCCGGATCCGGCGCGGCCGTTGCGGGCTGGGGAAGCGGCGCGGCCGGCGTTGTCCGCGCAGCGGACCAGGGACCACATCACGGTGATGTGGCGGGCGGCCTGGACGGGGTGGCGATTGGAGCGTCGGCGGGAACTCGGTACGGGAACCTGGGAACCTGTGCCCGACGTGACCGGGAACACCCACAGTTTCCCGGTCGCCGACGGCCCCTGGCTCTTCCGGCTGGCGCAGTGAGGTGGACGGTCTTGCCTCGTCGCGGGCGGCGGCGCTGCTGGTCGAGAGAACAGTTCCAGCCGCAACCGAAAGCGGAGCGCTTTCCGCCTGCGCCTTGCGACCAAGGGGGGGTGGGGTTGGTCCGGCAAAGGTGAGCGCAGACGTTGACGTCCGTGACACTGAAGGGCCCCACCGGTAACTGGCCCACCCGAGCCGAATCGGATGGCGGGCACGGCTTTGGCTCTGGCCTGCGGAGGTGAAACTCGGAAAGGCAGCCGAGGGCGAGCGCCTCGTCATTCCCGGCCGCAAGCCGAACACAACGCTGCTCCACTGGCAGCATTTCCTCGACTGCGTGCGCACCCGGGCCAAGCCCGTCGGTGATGTCGAATTCGGGCTTTAGGTTCAGGCGGCCATGAACATGGCCATGCTGTCGTTCCTTGAGAAAAAGCGTCACCGCTCGGCCGGCGGCGGGGCTACGGGAGTTGGTGCGTCAGGTCGGGGATCGGGCCCGGGGCGGTTGGGAGCAAATCCCCGATCCCGCCGCGGGCCGCCACCAAACCCGGGCGACGCCTGGGCGAGCGGAACAAGGTCTTGCTCCACGCCCGACCGCACGTGGCCCCAGTCAAGTTGGCCGGCGTGATCCTGATCCCATCTTTGGAACAACGCGGCGAATCCGCCGGTGAATTCCTCCGCTGAGACCGTGGCGTCCCGGCTTTGGTCAAGCGCCTGCATTAGCGCCTGGCTGAATATGCCCAGGCCCTCGGCGCCCCCGAAACCACCGGGAAAGCCACCGCCCAGCGTCAGGCCGGCCGACCTCCCGGCCAGTTGATCCCGCACCGACTGGGTGCGGACTTGCGCGAACGGCTTGATCGGCTTGGTCCGATCTCCGCCAAAGGGTCCCGTTGCTCCGGTCAGCTTGCCGGCAACGAGCTGAT
>CALJWR010000315.1 GCA_937976685.1 uncultured Verrucomicrobiae bacterium | reverse complement strand
CAGCGGCGGTGATCCTCGCGGTGTCGGCAGCCGCGAACTCGGCGAGTGGGCGGTCACGATGCGCGGACGAACCGACGCCGGGTCCCAGCCTGGAGCCTTTCCACCTTTTCTGGAGCGCAGTCCGTCGCGGCTGCGACTGGTCGCACCGTCGCGGTGCTGCGCCTGGTAGGGCCGCGGGACGTCGGCCCGACCTGCCAGCGAGAACGCGGGCGCCACACCCTTGCCGAAAGTCCTTCAGCCCGGCCTCGCAAAGCCCAGCCGTCTCGACGGTCGTGGCGCAATCGGCTTTCTGATTCGCGCCGCAGCCGCCAGCGCAGTCCGACTCATCCGTGGCGACCCGGCGGAAGGCCATACGATGGGAGCAGGGGAAAGAAGCGGGTTCCGCAGCGTTTGCGACTTGGGAAGGATGGGGTGGCTGACGGGATTTGAACCCGCGACGACCAGATCCACAATCTGGTGCTCTAACCAGGCTGAGCTACAACCACCACGCAGGAAAAAGCTAGTTTTCAGGAGCCCCATCGTCAACGCGATTCCCGGCGGCCCAATCGAGCGCTTGCCAGAGGCGAGGATGTCGGGCGTTGCTGGGTGGAACCACAGCGGCGTTGCATTGCGAGGCCAAGGTTTCCAGCATCGGCGCCGCCGGCTGTCTCAGGGGCCGGCGGTTCCCATGACGGACAACCAACGAGAAATCGTCGCGATCGCCATCTTTGCCTTCACGTACCTGCTGATCAGCGGGCGACGGCTAAAGATCCTCCCGCTCAACCGCCCGGCAGCCGCGTTGCTCGGCACCGTGCTGATGGTGGCCACCGGCGTGATGACACCCAAGGAGGCCTACGCCGCCGTGGATTACGACACGCTCGTGCTGCTCTTGGGCATGATGCTGATCGCCGCGTATCTCCACCTCGGGGGGTTCTTCGACTGGGCGGCGGACCGGGTGCTGCGCGTCGCGGGAACACCACAGCGGTTGTTGCTCCTGATCATCGTGACTTCCGGCGTGCTGTCGGCGCTGCTGGTGAATGACACGGTCTGCCTGATGCTGACGCCCCTGGTCGTCGCGGTGATGGTGCGGGGCGGATTGCCGCTCCCCCCGTACCTCTTGGCACTGGCGATGAGCGCCAACATCGGCAGCGTGGCCACGCTCGTTGGCAATCCCCAGAACATGATCATCGGCAATCTCTCGGGAATCCCGTTTGTCCGTTTTTCGGCGTCGCTGCTGCCGGTGGCGGTGGTTTGCCTGGCGCTTCAGTATCTGGTGCTGCGGCTCGGCTTTCACCGCTTGCTGGCCACTGCCACCCTGCACCCCCCCGAAGGCCCGACGCCAGCAGTGGACCGGCGTCTGATCCGCCTGGCCTTCATCGCGCTGGCGCTTGTGTTTGCGGGCTTTGTCGCCGGTCTCAACCTCGCTTGGACGGCGCTGGCCGGCGGAGCGCTCGTGATGCTTCTAGCGCGGCGTGACACGCACGAGGTTTTGAAGCAGGTGGACTGGCACCTGCTCGTCTTCTTCGCCGCTCTCTTTGTGGTCGTGGAGGGCCTCAATCACACGGGGCTGCCCGATCAGACGTACGCCCGGGTGCGGGGGCTGTTTGGGCAGACGGCCACCGCCCAGGCCTGGAATCTGGGGTGGTTCTCGGTGGTGGGTTCGAACATCTTCTCAAACGTGCCGTTTGTGCTGGTGGCTGGGAAGTGGATCCCCAACTTCGCCAACCCGGAGTTGATGTGGAAGGTCATGGCGTTGGCCACAACGCTCGCCGGAAACCTCACCATCCTCGGTTCGGTGGCGAACATCATCGTGGTCGAGTCGGCGCGGCAGCACGTGGAAGTGGGCTTCTGGGACTACGCCCGGTTCGGTATCCCCGTGACCCTGCTGACCCTGGCGGCCGGCCTGGCGGTGTTGCGGTGGCTCAACGCCTGACCGATTCGGATGGACGCACACTGCGATCTTGTTTATGAGGACGAAGCGGTTCTCGTCGTCAACAAGCCGCCGGGCCTTGTCTGTCATCCGACCAAGGCAGGGCCAACTTCCAGCTTGATCGGCCGACTCCGATTGCAGCTCGGCTCAGAGGGCCACCCGCAACTCGTGAATCGTCTGGACCGCGAGACCAGCGGCCTCGTCCTGTGCGCGAAGACGGCGGACGTAGCGCGCGAGTTGCGCCGAATCTGGGAGCAGCGGATGGTGGAAAAGACTTATCTGGCGATTGTTCATGGATTCGTGACACCTGACACCGGGGTAATTGAGGCGCCCTTGGGACGCGACGCATCCAGCACGGTGGCCATCAAGGACTGCGTGCGCTCCGACGGCGCGCCCGCCTTGACGGAGTTCTTCGTCAGACAGCGGGTCACCCGTCCGGAGGGACAGTTCACGGGCCTGACTGTCAGGCCGCGAACCGGACGGAAACACCAAATCCGCATCCACCTGGCGCACGCGGGGCATCCCATCGTCGGCGACAAGATCTACGGTCGGGATGACCGGTACTACCTGGACTTCGTGGCTGGACGCCTGACCGCGGAACAGCGGGCAGCGTTGCTGTTGCCCTGGCACGCGCTGCACAGCGGCACCGTCCGGTTCGAATGGCGGGCGAGAACTTGGGAGTTCCGGGCTCAATCGCCCGAGTGGTTCGAACCGTTTCTCTCGGGGGCACCCTTGCCAGACTGGCCGTCGTGGATCTGAGACTGGAAGCGGTTTCCGAATTGCGGCGGCGGCGCAGCGGCCCAAACTCCCGCCTCGGTGACCATGAGCGCTGAAGCCGGTTTCCTCGTTACGCCCAAGGTGGTGCCCACGCTCGATTCCGCCTTTCGCCCGCCCGTGTTGGCCAACCGCGCCTTCCGGGCAGCCGCACGCGCCAGCGGCCATCCGGTGCCGGTCGAGGTGGCGATCGAGCAGGCAGATGGGTCGGTGTTTCGCTTCTCAACCGAGGTGCTTCCGGAGACGCATCCCCAAGCTGCGGCGAATCCAAGATTCGTCGAGCGCTGGCTGAAGTTCCTGCTCTGGTCGCGGGGCGGTTTCCGCATTCACTGGGCCGGTCCCAGCGGCTTGGCGGCTGAACTCCAGCAGTACTACCGCGACATCGCAAACGGCCGCTTTGACGCGGACATCATGGGCAATCGAATCTACGAGCGCCCTTTCGAGGTGGTCCCTTGTTCGCGGGATGCCCTTCCGCCCGTTCGTTCCGCGACCAAGCCGCTGGGCCGCCATTGGAATGGTTGCCGGATCGGCTTCGATCTCGGCGGCAGCGATCGCAAGGTCGCGGCGGTGATTGAAGGGGAGGTCGTTTTCAGCGACGAGACCGTCTGGGACCCGATCCCACAAGCCGATCCCCAATACCACTTCGACGGCATCATGGACTCACTCCGCCGCGCGGCGGCGCACCTGCCGCGCGTGGACGCGATTGGCGGGAGCGCCGCCGGCGTGTACGTGAACAATCGCGTGAAGGTCGCGTCGCTGTTTCGCGGGGTACCGCCGGAGTTGTTCGAGAGCCGGGTAAAGGAACTGTTTCTCGAAGTCCGCCGGGCGTGGAAGAACGTGCCGCTCGAGGTGGTCAACGACGGCGAAGTGACCGCCTTGGCCGGCAGCATGAGCCTCGAGGCCAACGCCGTGCTCGGGCTCGCCTTGGGCACCAGCACCGCCGGCGGCTACGTCACGCCCGATGGCACCATCACCTCCTGGCTGAACGAACTGGCGTTCGTCCCGGTGGATTACCAGCCCGACGCCTCACTCGATGAATGGTCGGGCGATCGCGGCCTCGGTTGCCGCTACTTCTCGCAACAGTGCGTCGGCCGGCTCGTTGCCCCCGCCGGGATCGAGGCGCCCCCGGATCTGCCGTTGCCGGAGCTGCTCAAACGGGTGCAGTCGCTCATGGCGCACGATGATCCCCGTGCGCGCCGGATCTACGAAACGATCGGAACCTACCTCGGCTACACGATCGCTCACTTCGCGGATTTCTACGAGTTTGGCCACCTCTTGCTGCTTGGCCGCGTCACGAGCGGCCCCGGAGCGGACATCATGCTCGCCGGCGCCCGCCACGTGCTGGCAACCGAATTCCCGGAACTGGCTCAACGAATTGTGTTGCACACGCCGGATGAGAAGCAAAAACGGCACGGCCAGGCGATGGCAGCGGCGAGCCTGCCCGTTGTTGACGCAGGGTACGAGGCTCGCCCAAGCGCAACTGGTTGATTTCCTCCGCCATGACTTCTCCCAAGACTCCCTATCACCATTTCGTAGAAGCTTGCGCCAACCTGGCCCGCGAGGGCCGCGGACTGCCGCTCGGCGGCTTTCGCAAGCCGGCGGTACCCCCCCTTCCCCCCGACGCGCCCAAGGTCTTAATCTTCTCACCGCATCCCGACGACGAATGCGTGATCGGCGCTCTCGCTTTGCGACTGCTGCGGGAGGCACGGATGCGCGTGGTCAACGTGGCCGTCACGCTGGGCAGTAACCCGGAACGCCAGTTGCCCCGCCTCGCAGAATTGCGAGAAGCCTGCGCCTACTTGGGATTCGACCTCGCCCTCACCGCGCCCCGCGGCTTGGAGCGGGTCAATCCGAAGACGCGATCCGAGCAGCCCGCGCGCTGGCAGCCGATGGTCGAGATCATCGCCGGCCTTCTTCGAGAACATCGGCCGGGGGTCATTTTCTTTCCGCACGACGAAGATTGGAACAGCACCCACGAGGGCGTTCACTGGTTGGTGGTGGACGCGCTCGCTTCGCTGGGGCGGGACTTTCGATGCCACGCGGTCGAAACCGAATTCTGGGGGCAGTGCGACGACCCCAACCTGATGGTGGAATCCTCGGTGAATGACCTGGGCGATCTGCTGACCGCCCTGTCCTTCCATGTCGGGGAGGTGAAGCGCAATCCCTATCACGTCGCGCTGCCCGCGTGGATGCTGGACAACGTCCGCCGGGGCGGTGAACTGGTCGGCGGTCAGGGAGGCGCAGCGCCCGCCATGACCTTTGCCACTCTTTATCGTTGGCGGCGCTGGGAGGGCGGTCAGTTCGTGCGCTTCTACAGCGGCGGGCGCAATCTGGGCGTCGGTGACTCGCCGACGGATCTCTTCGTGGTCGGGCCAACGGTTTGAAGACCGCCCGGCGTCGAAGACCGGGCGGAAAATGTCCGCTTGCCCGAACTCGCCCGGAGCGGTGAAATCGGCTTAGCCGATGAAGATCCTGTTGGTCAGTCCGCGAACCCCCGACACGTTTTGGAGTTTCAAACACGCGCTCCGGTTCGTGTCGAAACGCGCCTCGATGCCGCCGCTGGGGCTCCTGACCGTCGCCGCGCTGTTGCCCAAGACGTGGGAACTCAAGCTGGTGGACCTCAACGTCGAGCGGCTGCGGGAACCCGATCTGCTCTGGGCCGACTATGTCATGATCGGCGCCATGCTGGTTCAGCGCGAATCGGTGCGGGAGATCGTGGCCCGCTGTCGCGCCCTCGGGAAAACGGTGATCGCCGGCGGACCGTTGTTCACCACGGGGCACGAGGCGTTCCCGGAAATCGAACATTTTGTGCTGGGGGAGGCCGAGGAGGTGATGCCGCGCGTGGTGGCCGACCTCGAAGCGGGCACGTTGCAGCCCGTGTATCGCGCCCCGCGCTGGCCATTGTTGGAAAAGCTGCCCGTTCCCCGCTGGGACCTGATTCAGCTCCGCCGGTATGTGACAATGGCCGTGCAGTTCTCGCGGGGCTGTCCCTTCGACTGCGAATTCTGCGACATCATCGTCATGAACGGCCGCGTGCCGCGGACGAAAACCCCCGGGCAACTGGTGGAAGAACTCGAAGCACTTCGCCGCGCGGGCTGGAACGACATGGTGTTCATCGTGGACGACAACTTCATCGGCGACCGACGCCGCACGCGAGCGTTGCTGGACGCCCTGATCGAATGGCGGCAGCGGACTCGCACCAAGATCGGGTTTCTCACGGAGGCGTCGGTCAACCTGGCCGACGACCCGGCCCTGTGCCGGCAAATGGTGGCCGCCGGATTCAAGAAGGTTTTCGTGGGCATCGAGACTCCGTCCATGGAGGCGCTGGAAGAGTGCCGGAAACGTCAGAACCGCGGGCGCGACCTGGTGGCGGCGGTGGCCACGTTGCAGCGCGCCGGGCTGGAGGTCATGGGCGGCTTCATCGTCGGGTTCGACAACGACCCACCGGATATTTTCCGCCGGCAGTTTGAGTTCATCCAACGCTCCGGCGTCGCTACCGCGATGGTCGGCTTGCTGACGGCCCTGCCGCAGACGCGCCTCTGGCAGCGACTCAAACGGGAAGGCCGGCTGGAAGCGGAGAGCTCCGGCAACAACACGGATGCGGCCCTCAATTTCCGTCCCAAGCTGAGCCGCGAATATCTGGTGGCCGGGTATCGCGAACTCGTCCGCCGCCTGTACGAGCCGGGCAACTACTACCAGCGCATCCGGACATTTCTCCGCAATCACCGGCCCGCCGGTCCCGGGCGTCTTCCGAACCGCGCCGACCTCATGGCCTTCGTGAAGTCGCTCTGGATTCTGGGCGTGCGCCACCGCGGACGCCTCGACTACTGGCGACTCCTGCTCGGCACGTTAGTGAAGCGCCCGCGTCAGTTCCCGGTGGCCATCGAACTGGCCATCCTCGGATACCACTTCCGCTGCGTGGCCAGCTCGGTCTGAGCCCTTGTCCCGGCGGCGGTTGCCGGTTCAACCCCGCCGGACCTCCTTGGCCCACGTGTCCTTCAGCGTGATGGTGCGATTGAACACCGGTCGCTCCGGCGTCGAATCCGGATCCAGCGCGAAGTAACCCAGCCGTTCAAACTGGTAACGCTCCACCGGTGAAGCGTCCCGCAACGATGGTTCGGCTTTCGCGGTGACCACTTCGAGCGAATGCGGATTCAGATGGGTCTTGAAGTCCCCGTCCGCATCCGGCTCCGGAACCGTGAACAATCGGTCATAAAGCCGCACCTCCAGGTCGGCCGCGTGCAGCGCGCTGACCCAGTGAATCGTGCCCTTCACCTTGCGTCCGGCATTGGCACCGCCCGTCTTGGAATCGAGGTCCGCGGTGCAGCGCAATTCCACCACATGGCCCGCTGAATCCCGGACCACCTCGTCGCAGCGGATGATGTAGGCGTACTTCAGACGGACCTCCCCCCCGGGTCGCAGCCGGAAGTACTTGGGCGGGGGATTCTCCTGAAAGTCATCCTGCTCGATGAACAGCTCACGGCTGAACGGCACCTCCCGCGTGCCCGCTGCGGGATCCTCGGGATTGTTGGTCGCCGGAAGCGCCTCGGTGTGGCCGTCCGGGTAGTTGGTGATCACCACCTTGAGCGGCCGCAACACCGCCAGCCGCCGGAGCGCCCGCTGGTTGAGTTCGTCACGGATGGCGTGCTCCAACACGGCCACGTCCGTCAGCCCGTCGTACTTCGTGATCCCGATGTGGTAAGCAAAGCGACGCAACGCGCTCGCCGTCACCCCGCGGCGCCGCAAACCGGAAATCGTCGGCATCCGCGGGTCGTCCCAGCCCCGAACCACCCCGTCCTTCACCAAAGCCATGAGCTTGCGCTTGCTCATGACCGTGTAGCTGAGATTCAACCGCGCGAACTCGTACTGGTGCGGCAGCGGACGCGGCAGGTCCAGCGCCTGAAGGATCCAGTCGTACAGCGGCCGATGCACCTCGAACTCGAGGGTGCAGATCGAATGCGTGACCCCTTCGATGTAATCGCTCAGGCAGTGCGCGTAGTCATACATTGGGTAAATGCACCACTCGTCGCCCGTGTGGTGATGTTCCGCATGGCGGATGCGGTAGAGCACCGGGTCGCGCAGCCAGATGTTCGGCGACGCCATGTCAATCCTGGCGCGCAGCGTCCGCGAGCCGTCGGGGAACTCACCCGCCTTCATCCGCGCGAACAGGTCGAGATTCTCCTCCACGCTCCGGTTGCGGAAAGGACTCTCCCGGCCCGGCCGATCCGGCGCGCCGCGGTAGGCATCGGTCTCCGCCGGTGAGAGATCACACACGTACGCCTTGCCCTTCCTGATCAACTCGACCGCCCACGCGTACAACGGCGCGAAGTAATCCGAGGCGTAAAACGGTTCGACGAGCGGCGACTTCGGATTCCGGACCTCGGCTTTTGGAACCGGCAGCACCGGGCCAAGCTGGAAGTCCGTCTTGCCGCCCGCATTCACGGCCTCGGGCTTCTTCCCCTTGGGCTTGAATCCAATCCGGTCATCGGCCCAGTCCGCGATGAGCCAGTTCACGTCCTCGATGATGGACTCGACGTATTCGACATCCTCCTTCGTGGGGTTCGTGTCGTCCATGCGCAGGTGACAGCGGCCGTTGAACTCCCGTGCAATGCCAAAGTTCAGGCAGATGGACTTGGCGTGGCCGATGTGGAGATAGCCATTCGGCTCCGGCGGAAAGCGCGTGACGATTGTCGCATACCGGCCGGCCGCCCGGTCCGCGGCGACGATGTCGCGGATGAAGTCGGACGGTGCTGGCGCGGCGTTTGAGGTGTCGGTGCTCATGTTCGCTCCTGAATAGGCGGGAGCCTAAGCGGCGAAGAAGCGAATTCCAACGCGAATCCGGGCGCTGCCGAACGAAAGGGTGCGCGTGGATCCCCTGTCCTGTGGGAAATGGGCGGGCGGCCGGCCATCCCCAATCCCTCTTCGGCCGCCAGCCGAATCAAGAAATGCGCGAAACCATGAACGCCGGACGGTGAGCGATCAGGCCGCCACCGGATTCAAAGCCACCGGTTGGGCTGCGGTTTCCCGGAGATGATGCCGGAGCACCGCGAGCGTGGCGGGCAGGCCGTTGATGCGCTCGCGCGGCATCGCCGCGCGGAACTCGTCCAAACGACGCAGGAAACCGCGCAGGCGACCGTGATCCACCGCATCGAACTCCGCCCAGTCGCCCGCGCCACTCTGGCCGAGGAAGTGCGCGTTGATTGCCTGCTCGTGATTGTTCGGCTCCGGCAGGGCGAAGACGGGCTTGCCCAGATACAGCGCCTCGCCGACCAACTGGTTGCCAGCCGTGCAGATGAGCGCGGCGCACGAGGCCAGATCGTCAATGAACCGGGACGAGCTGACCGTGTGGAAGGTCAGATTCCCGGCCCGCGGTCGCGCACCCAGCCCGTAAACCCGGACCGATCGCCCCGTGGCTGCCAGGGCCGCCAGCAAGCCGGAGGAAGCGAACCGACGAAAATACGCCACCAGATGCCCGCCAACGGAGGGGCTGGCCTCCAGCACCTCCGGCCGCAGGAGGACTCCCACCTGGGTCACGTGTTCACAGCCCTTGCGCAGGGGCGGAAAGTAAAACGAGGAAACCACCGTCTCGGCCTGACCGGACCCGTAAAGACCGACGATCTTCGACATGTAACCGGCGTGCCAGCGCAACGATCGTGGCAGCGAACTCAAGTCATAGGTGCGGAGAAAGTGCTGGTGATTCACGCTGATCCACGGCAGCCCGGCCGCCTGCGCCGCGCGGGGCAAGGCCGGCTCGAAGTCGTTGATTGCCAGGTCCGGCTGTCCGGCTTCGATCTCGTCGCGCAGCCACCGCACCAATCCGGGCAAGCGACGAAGATACCGCGCCGCATCCACTGCCGTGCGCCGGTAGCAAACCCGGTTGTCGGCCGTGTACGTGAAACGCAAAGCCGGGATCTCGCGGACCATGATGTCACTCGTGGCGTAGAGCGGCTGGAGAAACGAGTAGGCGTCGCCCGGCGCGAACAGCGTGATGTCATGTTCTCCGCGCAGCGCCTCCGTCAAGGCACGGACCCGGGTGGCGTGTCCCCGGCCATCGCCCGACATGCTGATGAAGATTTTCGCCATGGACTAGGGCCTTTGGTTCAACCACTTGCAAGCAGCCAGAACGTCCGTCTGCCAGCAAGCCTGCAAACGCCGGTTTGCAGAACCTTTGCCGGGCCGTCACCCAACCGTCGCACAACCCGCCGACCGGGTACGGCCGGGCTCAGGCCAGTCCCGGGTTCTGTGGTCCTCCGGCGGTGCCGGAACCCAAGGGGAACCAGGCCGTTTCAAGCGGTTAGCGCCGTCCCCGGAATCGGCCAAGCCGACCGACGGTTCCCGCCCGGCGGCAGGCGGCGTTCCCTGCCGCGTTCCGCCGGACGCATGGCCAGGGACGTGGACCCTGTGCTGCACCGGGTCATCGAACAGGCGCGAGGCAGGTCATCCAAGGCGGCGGGGGAGTGCGTCCGCGTGATGCGGGCCGCGCGGCGGTACCCGCGGGACCTTGACCG
>CALJWR010000314.1 GCA_937976685.1 uncultured Verrucomicrobiae bacterium | reverse complement strand
GTCTCGCCGGCGTGTGTCGCCCCCCCGCCAAAGCAAAACTTCGGCAGCCACGCACTCCCTGCGTTGCTGTCCTCCCCCTCAAATCGTCAACCCCATTCGCATCGTAATGCTTGAGGCGAATCATGACGGGTGAGCTGGGGTCTCACTAATCATGGTGATTCGGTTTCCATGCGTTGGGTCTGAAAGCACAGGCCGGTGATTGTACTGACCGCTCGCCCCGCCCGAACACGCCGGTTGGCAGCCCAGAACCGCGTTCTTGTTTCCCGTTGCACCGCCGGCTTTGCCGTCGCTTCGCCCGCCCGGCGCCTCACGCCAACCGGCAACCGTCACCCCCGTTGGATGCCAGTGATCGGGGTAGAATTTGCAAATCGTCACTTAGGGGTTGACTTCAAGATACCAAATGAGGCAAACAGCTCCCGTTGCCATTGCTATTGGTTAGACCTGCGGGGTTTCGCAGGAGGTGCCTCTTGGGAGGCTGCCTTTGCGAGGGCCGCTGGCCCCGGAGACTCCGCGGTTCTGGCCAGAACCAGACACAACACGAAACCAAACAAAACCTATGCGTCTCGAACGATCGCGTTCGTTGCTCGGTTTGGGTGTGATGGTCGCCGCGTGCGCCTCCGCAGTTGCGGGGTCGGCCACGTACGACTTCTCCACCGATCCCGCGCTGGATCCGAACTTTATCATCGGATCGAACAACCAAGACCCGTGGAAACCCACGGGCGGCAATCCCGGCGGTTACTACGCCATCACCGAAGCCACGGGCAGTCAGTACAGCCAACTCCTGTTCCCGGACTTCGACAACGGTCTGATCGTCAAAGCCTTCGACTTCGAAGTGGATGTTCGAATCGGCAACGGAACAACCGACCGCCCGGCGGACGGTTTCTCGCTGAACTACGCCCGCGCGAATGATCCGCAGGTGCAGTTGATGCTCGACGGCAATACGCAGAGCACGGCTGGCTACGCGGCTCCCGGCGCTCCGGAAACGGGGACCACCACCGGCATCGCCATCAGCTTCGACACTTGGGCCGGCAATGCCTTGCCCGACGGCCCGGACATCGAGGGCATCATCGTCCGGGTGGACAACGTGACCGTCACCCGCGTGGGTCTTCCGACCCGCCATGGCGCGTGTGACGACACCACCAGCCTCCAGACCGGACCCCGCAACCCGGACCTGAATGGAGATCCGAGCGAACTCTGCTGGCAGAAATTCACTGTCAAACTGGAGGAAACCGGCGAACTCACAGTGACCTACAAGGGACGGACCATTCTGGACCGTTTCCAGACCGGTTTCAGCCCCAGCCGCGGGCGCCTGCTCTTCGCGGGACGCACCGGCGGTGCGAATGAAAACCACCACGTGGACAACGTGAAGATCACCACCTACGCGGCGGACAAGGCCCTTTTCGCGGGCGTGAGCGCCGATGCGGCCGGCTACACCGCGATCCTCGAGGACTCCGGCCAAAGCGTGATCGTGCAAAGCTCCATTACCGTTGAGATTGACGGTGCCCCCGTCACTCCGACCAGTATCTCCAAGGAGGGGGCAACCACCACCATTCGCGTGGTCACGGCGCCGAACTGGCTGGCCTCCGGCTCACAGCACCCGGTGACGATCACCTTCCAGGATTCCCTGGGCAACAGCTTGGGAGGCACCCGCACGGCCACAGTGGCCACTTATGTGGACGTCACGCCAGACATGGCCGCGACCGGCGTCAGCACCGCTGCCTCCAATCGGGGCTTCCTGTTGCGCACGTGGTGGCTGGCCGAGGACGAGGCCACCAACCTCGGCTTCGACTACCCCAACACGATTGATCGCGCGGAGCAACAGTTGTGGGGCGAGCTGGGACCGAACCGGATCAATCAGCCTTCAGACCTGAACCAGACCATCCCGGGCACCGCGAACAAATACGCGCACGAAACCGAGTACTTGAATCACGATCAAGCCGGGATCAGCCAGGGCATGTTCCGGGATGACGCGGCCGATCCGCAACGCCAGGCGCCCGAGAAACTGATCCCCGGTTTCGATGGTTTCACCATCACCGACCCGAACAACATCGCCTGCGAGGCCTTGTTCTTCGTCGAGTTCACGACTGCCGGGCTGAAGACCTTCGGCGTCAACAGCGATGACGGGTTTGCCGTGTGGGCGAGCAAAAACCCGCTGGATCGTTACCAACTGGGCGCGAAGCTTCTCGGCCTGTTCAACGGTGGCCGCGGAACCTCGGGTGATCCTCAGACCCTCTTCAGCTTCCTGATCCGCGAGCCGGGCATCTACCCGATGCGGTTCATCTGGTTCGAAGGGGGCGGTGGAGCCAACTTCGAGGTTTATCAACGCCTCGAAGATGGCAGTCTGGCCCTGCTGAACGACACAACTCGCGCTAGCAGCGTCGTCAAGACCTACGCCAAAGGTCCCATGACTCCCCGCGCCCACATCTCCAAAGTGACCCTGCCCACCACTTTCACCGGTCCGGTGGAAATCGAAATCATGGACGGTGACACCAGCGTGGTGGACGGGTCGGTGATGCTGCAGGTGGGCGGTGCCGATGTGACCCCCACAGTCACGAGGGCGGGAACCATCACCACGGTCCGCTACGCCCCGATGGGGATGCGAATCTGGGTGACCGGCCCCAACTCCGTGCGTCTGCGGTACAACGAAACCGGCGACCTGTCACGGGATCAGGTGGTCACCTTCAACTTCCAGCCGGGAGTGGATGCCGTGCCGGCCAATTCGTTCACGATAGAGGCCGAGCACTTCGACAACAACGGCGTAGCCCAGATCTCCAATGGATCGGGTTACGAGGGTGGTGAGTACGCCGGCCTGGCGGCCGTTCACAATGTGGACTACTACCAAGACGGCAACACCCCTGACCAGAACGGTGCCTACCGCGCTGCGATCGAAGCGGGCCTGAACCCCAACGTTCCGATGGATGCCCAGACCGCGGCGGCGCCGAACCTTGACACCGCCCGTCCGGGCTTCGAGGTGACGACCAACTACAAGATCGGTTGGGCCGGCAACGGCGAGTGGTACAACTACACCCGCACGATTCCAGCCGGCATTTACACCGCGTACGCGGCGCACTCGATTGACCCCGCGAACACGGCCGGTGGCGATATCGGCCTGGTGATTTCGGGAGCGGGTACCACCACCCAGACGGTCAAGCCTCTGGCGACCATTCGTGGCACGCCTCCGGGCGGCTGGGGTAACAACGGCCTGCTGCCGGCTCACAACGGCTCGGGCATCAAGGGCGTGTTCAAGCTGCCGGGTGGCAGCGTGACGCTCCGCTACACCACCCGGGGCGGCGATTTCGACTGGTTCACCCTTTCGCCAACCACGGCGCCCGCCGCGGTGGTTCAAGCACCGGATCCGCGGGACAGCGTTCGCAACGACCGCGTCTCCTGGACGATCGAGAACTTCTCCACCTCGGTGGCGAATGGCTCGGTCACCCTGGAGGTGGACGGGACGGCGGTTCCCGCTGCGGACTTGAATGCGGTGTATGACGCCAACGGAGCGGTCGTGACTTGGACCAAGGCCACCCCGGGCATGCACAGCTATACGCTCGGGTGGTCGGATGGCAGGCCGCAGAGCTACTCCTCGACCATGAACGTGGCCCCGCTCCCGGCAAACGGCGCGTTCGTGATTGAGGCCGAAGACTTCAACACCGGCGGCGGCCTCGCGAATCCGAGGCAGGGTGTGCCGGGTCAGGACGTCAACGTGATGCCTTATCTGGGCGGGGCCTACCAGGGCCTGAGCGCCGTGGCCGGGGTGGACTACAACTCGGACGACGGCAATGACTCCGACGTCTATCGCCTCGGTGAAACGCCGAACAAGAACATGAACGCCAATCTTGGCGGGCGCTGGGGTCGCGATCGCGGCGCCTACGAGGTCACGACCAACTTCAAGCTCGGCTGGGTGGGCTTGGCCGATTGGGGCAACTACACCCGGGTCATCCCGTCTGCCAAATATGAGATTTGGGCGGCCTTGTCCTACGACGGTCGCGGGGATAACCAACTCCGGGCCACGCTCGGGCTGGTGGACAATCCGGCAGAGACCAACCAGACGGTGACACCGTTGGGCTCGTTCTCGGCACCGGGTTCCGGCGGTTGGGGCGCCAACAACCTCGTGCCCATGAAGGACGCGGGCGGCGCGGTGGCGGCAGTCAACCTGCGGGACACCACCACGTTCCGCTTCAACATGGACAGCGGTGACTTCGACTGGTTCGTGCTCGTCCCAGTGGGCGCGTACGAAGAGGGCGCGCCGCAGTTCACCAGCATCCGGCTGAACGCCAACGGAACCATCACGGTCGAGTGGACGGGCGGTGGGACGTTGCAGGCCGCACCGACTGTGACCGGCCCGTGGGAGGACGTGACCGGGGCCACCAGCCCCTTCACGCTCACCCCGACGGGGCAAATGCAGTTCGGACGCCTCCGTCGCTAAACCGAACGGTCTGATCAGAATCACGGGGCCGGGCGCGAGCCCGGCCCCTTTCTTTTGGTGCCGGTGGCTGTGCTCGAGCTGGTGTGGGCGCCCTCCGGCCTCGTGCCGTTCCCCGTTTGACGGTGGAGGCTCCAAGCTGAACGCCCGGCGCGCGAGCCCGTGCTTAGCCCGAACACCGAAGTTGAGTCCGACGTTCATGCTGGTGCAGGTTTCCAACCTGCTGGATCGCAGGATGGTATCCTGCGGAACCCAGTGAATCCTCCCGCGTCGGAAATTGGGGGGCGGGGTCCCGCAGGTTGGAAACCAGGGAGCCGGCAGGCCACCAGCCGGCGCTACGCCGACGACAACGCCGCTTCGGAATTCGGGCCTAGTTGCGCGACAGATCGTCTGGCGACTCCGCCAGCAGGCGATATTGCCAGCCCATCTGGGCGAGGATTTCCTGCCAGAGGCGACCGGGATCCGCCGGAAAGATGAGGGCGGGCGTGGCGGGAACGGCGAGCCACGACTTGCGCTTCATCTCGCTCTCCAACTGGCCGGGCGCCCAGCCGGCGTAGCCGGCGAACAAGCGGATTTTCTGGGTTGGCGAGAAGGAGTCGCCGATGGCAACCAAATCCTCGAGGGAATGGCTCAGGCTGACGTTGGGCAACACGTTGCCGTCCGGCAAGTAGTCGTCCGTGTAAAGGAAACTCATCGCGCCGGGCTGCACGGGCCCGCCGATGTACACGGCCAGTTCGCGCACTTGGCCGGGCAAATCCTCGATGATCGCGTCGCCCGCCTTCCGGCCGCTGTCCCGATTCAGGACGAGGCCGAACGCGCCCTTCTCGTCGTGGTCACAGATGAGGACCACCGTGCGATGAAACCAGGAGCCGGCCAAGTTGCCGCCATCCAGCAGCAACTGCCCTTTGAGGTACTTGGGTTTCTCGGCCATGCGTGACTCGGACCGGAATCCGGAGGAGACGCTGCCACCCTTGCTTGAGTCGGGCGAGCCAAATATGCGGGCCGGCGGGAGAACGGCTCGGCGTGCCCCCTTTGAATGCCAACGCGGCGAGGTCACCGCACCGCGTTGGGAAGGTCCGTCAGCGACCAGCCGGGACGGATCTCGGCGTCAAGGTCGGTGGGCGGAGCGCCGCGGGCAAGCTGGCGCTCGGCGACGATGCCCACCATCGCGGCGTTGTCCGTGCAGAGCGCCGGTGCGGCGAGGCGGAGGGAAAGTCCGCGCGCCTGGCACGCGGCCGCCAGGTCCCGGCGCAACTGCCGGTTGCACGTGACCCCGCCGGACGCGGTTACGCAGGACACGCCTTCCCGCAGGGCGGCCCGAACCGTTTTGCTGACGAGCACCTCGACGATGGCTGCCTGGACGCTCGCGCACAGGTCCTGGATCCGCCCGTCGTGCGCCAACAAATCCGGCTGATCACGCAGGCGGTAGCGCACGGACGTTTTCAGGCCGCTGAAGCTGAAGTCATCGTGCGGCTCGTTCAGCATGGGGCGTGGCAACGCAAAGGACCGAGGATCGCCGGTGGCGGCAAGACGATCCAGCAGCGGCCCGCCCGGATAGGCCAGCCCCAGCAGCTTCGCCGTCTTGTCGAAGCACTCGCCCGCCGCGTCGTCCACGGTCGAACCGAGGACACGGTGACGGAACCCGGCCTCCACCCGCACCAACATCGTGTGGCCGCCGCTGACGAGGAGCGAGACGTTGGGCACAAAGGCGCTAAAATCGGCGCGCGGCGGCTGGCCTGTGATCCAGGGCGAGTACAGGTGCGCTTCGTGGTGGTGAACGCCGAGGAACGGGCGTTCCAGCGCGAAGGCCAGGCCTTGCGCCGCCTTGAGACCGACGAGCAGGGCGCTGGGCAAACCAGGTCCCTGGGTGGCCGCCACCGCGTCGAGTTCACCGGCGGCCACGCCCGCCTCGCGCAACGCCGCCCGCACAAGCGGCGCGAGGTGGCGCAGATGCTCGCGGGTGGCGAGTTCGGGAACCACCCCTCCGTACTCGGCATGGAGCCGCACTTGGGACGCGACCAGGTTCGCCCGCACCACGCCGTCATGGACCACGGCGACACCGGTTTCGTCGCACGAGGTTTCAATGGCCAGCAGCACGGGACGAAAGATCGGGCGGCGGTGGCGGGTGCGGGGCGGGTGAGCGACCGGGAAGCGTTACTGGATCAAGATCTCCGCTCCCTTGCCGGCTTTCGCGGACTTCGCGCCGCCGTTTTGGCGTTGCGTGAAGAGGGTGATGCCCTTGAGCAATTCAAAGGCGCGGTCAAGCTGCGGATCCTGCGCCGCCAATGCGCTCTCACGGGCCTCGGGTTCGAGCGTTTCGATGTACCCGGCCTGCCGGCGGTTGAAGGCGGCCTGCGTTTCCTCCGGGGTCATCGGCACGATGATGTCGGGCGTAATGCCCTGCTCGTGAATGACCCGCTGGCTGGGCGTGTAGTACTTCGCCGTGGTGAGGCGGAGGGCGGATCCATCCATCAGCGGAATGACCGACTGGACCGAACCCTTGCCGAAGGTGCGTTCGCCGACGATGACGGCGCGCTTCAAGTCCTGCAGGCAGCCGGCCACGATTTCCGAGGCGCTGGCGCTGCCGCCGTTCACCAGCACCACCAGCGGCACTTCGAGATGCTGGTCGCGGCTCGTGGCCCGGTATTCGCGCTGTTCCGCGGGATCCCGCCCACGTGTGGAAACGATCGGCGTCCGCGCCGGGACGAACTTCTCACACACCATGGCCGCCTGATCCAACAGGCCGCCCGGATTGTCACGCAAATCAAGCACCAGCCCCTGCATGCCCTGACCCTCCAGTTTCTTCAACGCGGCCGACAGTTCCTTCTGGGTGCTCTCCCCGAACTGGCTGAGCCGGATGTAGCCCAGCTTGTCGGGCCC
>CALJWR010000313.1 GCA_937976685.1 uncultured Verrucomicrobiae bacterium | reverse complement strand
AACAGCGACGACGGCTTCCAGGTCAGCACCGGCAACGCGGACAATCCCACTTGGCTGGTGCTGGGCAAATACGATGGCGGGCGCGGCGCCAACGACACGGAGTTCTTCTTCAAAGTCGAGCAAACCGGCGTGTACTTCTTCCGCCTGCTCTGGTTTGAGGGCACCGGCGGCGCCAGCGTCGAGTGGTTCACCTTCAACGCGGCCGGCCAGCGGGCGCTGGTCAACGGCACGCAGACCGGCGCCCTCAGGGCGTGGCAGGTTCGCGCGGTGCCCGAACCTCCCGTGCCCCAGCCGCAGCCGACGGTCGCCATCGTGCGCGGTGAAGCCGGCACGGTGATCCAGTACACTGGCACCTTGCAGAGTGCCGAGCGAGCCGAAGGGCCGTACACCGACGTGGCAGGAGCCACTTCGCCCCACGCCGTACCGGCGGCCGGACCAAACACGCGGTTCTACCGCTCGCGGAACTGAGGCAACTCTCCTGAAAGGCGCAGATTCGCTGCCGGCGGGGCTGATAAGCTCCGCCGGCTTTCTGTTTTCCGCGCCAGCAGGCCAGCACGCCTTTGCTGGCCGTGGTCATTTCAGGGGGATTGGTTTCAGGCAGCGCGACCATTCACCGGGCATTGCGCATCCGGCCGTAGGGCGGCGTCTGCCTGGGCGGGTCGGTTACCAACCGCCCTCTTCCGGCTTCAACCAAGGTGTCCCGGACCAGTACCACTTGGAAGGCTTGAGCGATTCCGCATGGCCATCCACGAAGGCAATGGCCGAACGTCCGGCATGTCGGGGATGCGGCCCGCCCCAGTTCGGGTCGCTGCTGGTCACGCCGCCCGTGTTGGGGGCGTCGTCGCCGGGATCATGGATGATCCAGCAACCGGCCTTCTCGGGGCTTTTCTCCGTCACGCATTTGAGCGGATCCGTAGTCCGCAGCGGCTTCGAGCCGGCATCCGTGTACAGCACGGTGGCGGCCGGCTGGCGCACCATCACTTCCGTTACCGATGGCCACGTCTTCACGTCCCACACGTTGGGCCAATCACAACCGCCGAGGCGAAAATTCATCCCGTAATTGGAAACGGCCTTGTCCGGCGCATCGCTGGGATAGCTCTGGAGGAACTCCTTGAACTTCTTCGTTCGCACCGGACACAGCAACAGATTGGTCGTGTCGCTGTAGGGCTTGAGGAAATTGAACCACGCCTTGCGGAACACGTTATCGCCCCGCACTTGGAAGGTGTGCGGGTAGCGGCCGGCGAAATCCTCGGCGTAGAGCTTGGTGGCGGTCATCAACTGCCGCTGATTATTGAGGCACGCCGTGGCTTGCCCCTTCTGCTTGGCCTTCGCCAGGGCCGGCAGCAGCATGCCCGCCAAAATCGCAATGATGGCGATAACCACCAGCAGCTCAATCAGGGTGAAACCGCGGACGAGTGATCGGACGGGGCGGACGTCGGGCATCGCTCTCATAATGTCATGCTACCGAGGACAAAACGACAGCACAAGTTACATTTCTGAGGCGAATAAGATCACTGCCCACGCAGCGGGCGGGCCCCCGTCATCCCCTCCCGCCGCGGCACCCGCCTCGCTGACCTTCAACGAAATTTTCGCCAAGAAGGTTCGATCTCGCGCGTTAAGTCACCAGGAACCGCCCGATGCAGACACCGGCAACTCCACCACCCGCGGACGGACCCGCTGACGAGGCCTCGCTCGCCGAGGTTTTCCGTCAGCACCAGGCGTCGTTGACCACCTACGCCTTCCAGATCCTCGGTGATCTCGAGAGCGCGCGCGACGCGGTGCAAGACACGTTCATCCGCCTGTGCGAAGCGGAGACGGCAGCCTTGCCGGACCATGTGACGGCCTGGCTGTTCACGGTCTGCCGGCGTCGGGCCCTCGATTTCCTGCGAAAGGGCAAACGTATGCAACCATTGACCGGAGACGAAATCGCGCACCGCTCCGACGAGGGGCCCTCCCCTGCCGAGAAGACGGAGATCCGCGACGGCGCCAGCCATCTGCCGCGATTGCTGTCGCGCCTCAAACCGGACCAACGCGACGTGCTGCTGCTCAAGTTCCACCACGCCCTGAGCTACCAGCAGATTGCCGACGTCACCGGGCACTCTGTGGGCAATGTCGGTTTCCTGCTGCACACGGGTCCGAGGGAGCTCCGCCGCCTTTTCCAGCGGGAGTTGGAGCCCGAATCATTTTCCAACCGGAGGACGCCATGACACTTCACCCCGATGATCCCCGCCTGACCGCGTACCTGCTCGAGGAACTGCCGCCCGAGGAGCGCGCGGCGGTCGAAGCCACCATCCAACAGTCCCCCGAACTGTACGAGGAGGCGATGGCCCTCCACGACACGGCGCGGCAACTGGCCGACGCTCTCCGCCAGCAACCACTGCTGGCGCTGGACCAAACGCGGACCTGTCAGGTGGAGGCCGCCATCGCAGCCCACACCGCGAAAACAGCGGCGGACCCGGGCCCCGTGCCTCCCGAACCGGAGCCCGCCCTCGTCCCGCCGCAGCGGGAGTGTCTGCGCATGTGGCTTCGCCGCTGGTGGCCGGCCCTCGCGGCCGTCTCCGCAGTCACCGTGCTGGCCGTGGCTTGGAAACCGTTCCAGCAGCACCAGCCGGCGAAGTTAGCCCGCTCCCCGGCCCCCGCTGCCGAGAACCCGCAGGCGACCACGCCTCCAAGCCTACCCCCTGCGGCCACGGTCACGCCCGTCGAACTCGCGCCATCGGACCCGTTTCCCGAACCCGCCCCGAACAATCTCACCGGCTCCGGCTCCCCCACCGCCCGCGAGGGCGGCCGTATGGATTTGGCGATGATGATGCGTTACGGGCTGATGTCCCCCGACGCTTACCGACGCCTGGAGGAAAGCGTTCAGGGAAACCAACCGCCGCCATCCGTAGTCGCACCTCACCCCGGGCCGGGCGCTCCCGCGTGGTACGGACGAGCACCGGCTCAGTGGGCGCCGGGCGAAAACTCTTTTCAGGCCGCGCGCGAGGTACCGCGTTCGACCTTCAGCCTCGATGTGGACACGGCGTCCTACTCGATCCTGCGGCGCCACCTCCGCCAGGGCGTACTGCCGCCGCCCGGCTTTCTCCGGCTCGAGGAACTGATCAACTACTTCCCGTACGACTACGCCCCGCCGACGGACGGCCGACCGCTGGCGGTCCACCTGGAGATTGCCGAGTGTCCGTGGCAATCCGCTCATCGGCTGTTGCGCGTAGGGATCAAGGCCAAGACCTTCGGCGACGAGCGGCGACCGGCGGCCAACCTGGTTTTCCTCGTGGACGTGTCCGGCTCGATGCGGCCGGAGAACAAACTACCGCTGCTGCAGCGGGCGCTGCGCCTGCTGGTCGGAGAACTCCGGGCCGAAGATCGCGTGGCCATCGTGACCTATGCGGACTCCGCCCGGGTGGTGCTGCCCCCCACGTCGGGCGCAGAGAAGGCAGTCATCTTCGCGGCGCTGGACCGGCTGGTGGCGGCCGGTTCCACCAACGGGGGGGCCGGCCTCGAGACGGCTTACGGTCTCGCCAACGCGCACTTCGACCGGGCCGGGGTCAACCGCGTCATCCTGTGCAGTGACGGCGACTTCAACGTGGGCATGACCTACGGCCCGGAGTTAAACCGCTTCATCGCCGAACGAGCGCGTTCCGGCGTGTACCTGACCACGCTCGGCTTTGGCATGGACAACTACCGCGACGACCGGATGGAGCAACTCGCGCATCACGGCAACGGTAACTACGGCTATGTGGATACGATCGAGGAGGCGCGCAAGCTCTTGGTCGAGCAATTGGAGGCAACGGTGGTGACCGTGGCCAGGGACGTCAAAGTGCAGATTGAATTCAATCCATTCACCGTCCAGAGCTACCGGCTGCTGGGCTACGAAAACCGGCGGCTGGCGGCGCGGGACTTCAATGATGATCTCCGCGATGCGGGCGACGTGGGGGCCGGTCACACAGTGACCGTGCTGTACGAGATCCTTCCCTTCGGTCTCGAACCCGGGGTGGATCCGCTGCGCTACTCGCCGACCAACGCCGAGGGCCGGGCCGGCGAGTTGCTCACCTTCAAGCTACGATACAAGGAGGCGAATTCCGAAACGTCCCACCGGCTCGGCTGGTCAGTGCGTGATGGTGGTCGCTCGTACGCGCAGGCCTCGACGGAGTTCAAATTCGCGGCGGCGGTGGCGGCTTACGGGTTGATTGTCAATCAGTCCGCCCACCGCGGCAACGCCACCTTGAGCGCCGTCGCGGAGTTGGCCGGGGAAGCCTTGGGTGCCGATCCGTGGGGGTACCGTCGCGAGTTTCTCGACCTGGTGGCGAAGACCCGCGCGCTCCGACCCAACTGGCCCTGAAGAAAGGAACACCCGCGAGAGCCCAGCGCGCCTCCGGCCATGAAAAGATCGGCCGCCGGCACGGGGCAGCCCCCAGAAACCGCCGACTGGCCAGCCAGACGCGCGGGTGCTACCTACTCCGGCGCCGCATGGAACTGCGTGAATTCGCCGAGCGCGTTTTGTTCTCCACAACCTTGGAAGATAAACTCCGGGGCGAGGACGACCTGTCTGACGAACGCCCCGGCCAGCCCCTGGCCAGTCCCACCGCTCCGGGACGGCCGCCAGAATTGCGCTTCCGACCGGCGGGCATCAGCCGACCGGATTTCCCCGGCCTCGCGGCGCTCGAACGAGAGCGGGAGCGCGCCCGGCTCCTGCACTTCTTTGCCAACCACGAGTTGCTGGCCACGGAACTCATGGCGCTGGCGCTCTTGAAATTCCCCGACGCCCCAGCGGCTTTCCGCCGTGGTGTACTCAAGACGCTGCGCGACGAGCAGGAACACACCCGCTGGTACATCGAGCGGATGCGCGCCTGCGGCCTCGCGTTTGGCGAGCTGCCCGTCAGCGGTTACTTCTGGCGTTGTGCTGCGCCGATGGAGAAGCCGCTCGATTACGTGGCGACCCTCTGCCTGACCTTCGAGCAGGCCAACCTCGACTTCGCCGGGCTCTTCGCCCGCGGGTTTGCGCGGGTGGGCGACGCCGAATCCGCGCGCCTGCTCGATCGCATCTACCACGATGAGATCGGACACGTCGCGTACGGCTTGAAATGGTTTCGGCGGTGGAAGAATCCGACCGAAAGCGACTGGGAGGCCTTTTGTCGCGTCTTGAGATTCCCGCTCTCGCCGCAGCGGGCAAAAGGGTTCACGGTCAACGCCGCCGGCCGGCGGGCGGCGGGCTTCGATGTAAACTTCATCGCCCACTTGGAGGTGTATGCGCAGTCCAAGGGCCGGACGCCAAACGTCCACGTCTTCAACCCCTTCACGGAAGCCCGACTGGCGGCCGGCCTCACCTTTCAACCCACCCGCCGCCAAGCTGACCTGCAGCGCGACCTCGCGAATCTTCCCCAGTTTCTCTGCCGACAGGACGACATCGTGCTCGTACCCGAGCGGCCTTCGCCGGCATTCCTGGCGTCCCTGCAGGAGGCGGGCTTCCCGCTCCCGGAATTTGTCGAGATGGGCGACGCCGCGGTCCTGCCCGTAATCACGCTCCAAGGACGCAAACTCGGCGTCCTGCGGCCTTGGGCATGGGGCCCGGACAGTCTCGAACTCCTGCGGCCGTTGTTCGGGAGCGTGACCGGTGAATCGCGGACACCGGAACAACGGTTCAATTCCAGCATTGCCGAGCTTTATTCGAAGGCCTGGAGCGCCGCCCTGCTGCGCCGACTGCTCACCCAGCCGAAGCCGGGCGACCTCGCCCCCGCGGGGATATGGGAAGATGAAGCCTGGCTGTGCCCGCCAACCACAATCGGAACGGTTGCCAAAACTTTGGAGGCGGCGCTGGCCGCCATCGCCGCCATCCGCGCCCACGGGCACCAACAGGTAATGGTCAAACAAGCCTTCAGTTGGGCGGGCCACAACGCGCTTCGCCTCTGGGAGCCGGAAGTGACCGAGCCGCAGCGTCGCTGGCTGGAGCGAGCAGTGCTGGCGGGCAGACCGTTGATCGTCGAGCCGTGGCTGGAACGGGTCGTGGACTTCTCGATCCAACTGGAGATGACTGCGAAGGGACTGAAACTGCTCGGCTACACCGGGCTGACCAATGATCATCGCGGTCAGTACCGGGGCAACTGGGCCGAGTCGCACCACCACCGGCGCCCGCCGTCGGAAGTCTTGGACCGGCTGACCGGCCCGCCCGATATCGCCCGCCGTTTCCACGGGCTGTACGCCGCGTTGTTCGCGCTGCTGGAACCTGCCCTGCGCGCAGCCGATTACCTCGGCCCGGTGGGAATTGACGCCCTCGTCTATCGTCCGACCGACGGCACCTGCCGGTTGAAGCCCGTGGTCGAAATTAATCCCCGCTACACGTTTGGCCGATTGATGGTGGAGTTGATGCGCCACACTGCGCCTGGATCGAGGGGTGAACTGCGTTTGGTGAACCGCGCAATGGCCGCCGCAGCGGGCGCGCGGGACTTCGTGGAATATGTGCGTCGGATGCGCGAGATCTGGCCGGTGCGCCTGGCAGGGGAACCGGTGCCCCGTCTGGCTGCCGGCGCTGTGTGCCTGAACGATCCGACACGAGCAAAGGTCTGTCTCGCGATGTTCGAAGTGGCTCCGCCCGTGAAGCGAGCTTGAGCCAAGGCTGCCGTTTCTTCATCCTCCGGCCATGCGTGGCTCACGCCGGACGTCGTCGCCTTCCAACCCGTTCGATTTGAACGCTTATCTCGCGCGCTCGACCGCCACGGTGAACCGCGCGCTGGATCGGTTCCTGCCGTCCGAACGGACCCGGCCGACAACCCTCCACCGCGCGATGCGTTACCCATTGTTCGCCGGCGGCAAGCGGCTGCGCCCAGCGCTCTGCCTGGCCGCCGCGGAGGCGTGCGGTGGACGTTGGGACGAAGCCCTGCCCCTCGCGTGCGCCGTCGAGTGCATCCACACGTATTCGTTGATTCACGATGATCTGCCCTGCATGGATGACGACGACCTGCGTCGCGGCCAGCCGACGTGCCATGTGAAGTTTCGCACCGGCGACGATGCCGCCGGCCGCCAACGTGGCGAGGCGATGGCGCTGCTGGCCGGCGATGCCCTGCTGACCTTCGCTTTTGAGATCGCCGGCCAGTGCCGCGCCTGGCCCCGCTACTCGCATCGAGACATCCTGCTGGAAATCGCCCGCGCCGCGGGCTCGCGTCAACTGATCGCCGGCCAGGTGGCCGACCTCGAGGGCGAAGGGCGGGCGGTCACCGCCAGGGAATTGCGCTACATCCACGAGCGCAAAACTGCGGCGCTCCTATGCTGCGCCGTCCGCCTCGGCGGCATGAGTGCGAACTGCACCCCGCTCCAATTACAAGCTCTCACCGACTTCGGATACCACGTCGGGCTCGCGTTCCAGGTCATTGACGACATTCTCGACGTGACCCAAAGCAGCAAGACTCTGGGCAAGACAGCGGGCAAGGATGTCGCCGCCCAGAAAGCCACCTACCCCGCCATTGTCGGGCTGGAGAAGTCACGAAGCATTGCGGCCCAACTGACGAACAAGGCCTTTACCGCCTTGCGCCCGTTTCGCGGGCGCGCCGCCGCGCTCGATGCTCTCGCTCAGTTCCTACTGAAGCGTGATCGGTAGGTCGGGTTGAGCGCAGGTGGGACGACCAGTCGCTGGACGGAAGGGATCCATCGCCGACAGCCACCCTCCGGACGGGCATTGTCTCGTCAACTGTGACACAAATCAGCCGGCTGGCGGGACACTATGGCGCATCCGCTTTCCGCGTGGCGCGGTCTCCGTCCGCACGATCGCGCATGTATGCCATTGATTTTCAGACACTTGTAATAAACCAAAACCGCTGGCACCCGCGGTGCTTCCACGGACGGTAGCGAATTTTTGATTATGGCGAAGGTTCTGGGAATAGACTTGGGCACCACCAACTCCTGCATGGCGGTCATGGAAGCGGGAGAACCAGTGGTGCTGGAAAACTCCGAGGGCAAGCGAACGACGCCGTCC
>CALJWR010000312.1 GCA_937976685.1 uncultured Verrucomicrobiae bacterium | reverse complement strand
GTTCCTGCATCGCCTCGAGCAGGGCGGCCTGAGTCTTGGGCGGCGTGCGATTGATTTCGTCCGCGAGGATGATGTTCGCGAAGATCGGGCCCTTGACGAAGGTGAGGCGTCGTTCGCCCGCTTCGTCCTGCAAAATCTCGGTGCCGGTGATGTCGGCCGGCATCAGGTCCGGTGTGAACTGAATGCGCTGGAAGTGGAGGTGGAAGATGCGGGCGATGGATTTGACCAGCAGGGTCTTCGCCAGTCCGGGCGCGCCGGTGATGAGGCAGTGCCCGCCCGACAGCAGGGCCAGCAGCAGTTGCTCGATCACTTCCCGCTGGCCGACGATGGCCTTGCCCAACTCCGTCTCGATGCGGCGGGCGCCGTCGAGGAGGCGTTGCACGGCGAGGCGTTCGCGGTCGTAGGCGGACGGCGCGGGAGAGGATTCGGAAGGAAAAGGTTCGCGGTGGCTCATGAAGAAACGGGGTTGGCGGCAGGCGGCAGATCAGTGAGTCATGATGTAGTAGAGGACGTTGATCGCGAGCGGATAGGCGGTCTTCTCCGAGAATTCGCGGAAGTAGTAGAAGTTCAAGCCTTCCCACTCCCACCCGTCCCCGTTGTCCGTGTTGTGCGACGCGAAGACCATGATCCGGCCCTTGTCGTCGAAGATGACGCGGTGATGGACCGTCCGGGTGCTGGAGCTGCGGGGTTCCCACGTCACGCCGGTGAACTGGCTCTCGGTGCCGGTCTGGACATTCGGCACCTGGTGTTTGCCCTTGATGTCCATGACGCAACGGTAGAGCGGATGGTCGAGCGGCAGTTCCTCGAAGCTCCGGTCGGGGAACACCTTCGCCAGTTCCTCGGCCATGTTGTCCCATTCCTCCTCGCCCCAGAAATCGTCGAGCCAGAGAAAACCGCCGTTCAGCAGGTAGCGACGCAGTGCCAGAACCTCCTCGCCCGAAAGGTACAAGCCACCCGGCTCCACGATGTAGATGAAGGGGTAGTTCACAAGCTCGGGATCGGTGAGCCGGAGGATGCGGCCGTTGGGGTCCACCTTGAGCGAGGTCATCTGGTGGAGCCGGTACGAGAGGTTCAGGTCGGCGTCGGGGAGGTCGGTAGTCCAGCCGGCGCCGCGCCGCCAACCGCCGCCGTCGTAGCGGATGCGGGCGAAAGTGAACGTGTCGCGGTCGAATCCCGGAGTGTTGGTCCAGACCGGCGTTTCCGCGCCGTGCTGCGGCACCTCCCGCGCGGTGCGCACGTCGTCGCTCAGCCAACCCCGGCCCCAGCGGCGCTGGGCGTAGGCCGACACGGCCGCGAGCACCAGCAACGTCAGCGTCACCGCCAGCGACCCGCGGCGGGAGCGGCGCCTGCGATCGGAAGTCATCGGGTTCATGGCGCGCCTCCCGATTCACCGGCGTCGCCCAAGGGCGCGTCCGTCGAACTGGCGTGAAGTTCGAGCAACAGTCGCAGTGCGTCGCGATGGCGGGGCGCTTCCTCGAGTGCCTGGAGGACGTGTCGGCGCGCCGCGGGATCGCCGGCGCGATGGAGTTGGCGCGCCAGGCCAAAGTGAACCTCCGCAGGATTAGCCGGGTCGAGTTGCAGGAGCGCGCGGTACGCGCCGATCGCGGTGGCGGCGTCGCCCAGTGCCTCGCCCGCCGCGGCGAGGAAGCGGTACGGCGCCGGCAGGAGCGGGTTCACCGCCAGATAGCGCTGGGCATTCTCCAGCACGACCGGCCAGTCGCGGCGGTCGCGGCCGAGTTCCATCAACCGCAGGTAGGCGTCCACGGCCTCGTCGTCGAGTTGCGCGAGCCGGGCCAGTGCCTCGCGTTCGCCGTCCGCGCGGCCCAGCGCGCGGTGGACCACGGCGAGCTGGCGGTACGGACTGTCCCCGCCGACGGCGGTCGGATGCGCGCGGATCAGTGTCTCGAGAGCGGCGCGGGCCTCCTCCCAGCGCTCGGCAGCGATCGCCTCCCGGACGGTGCGCGTGAGCACGTGGTAGTTGGTGGGGCGCGAGGCCGCCCACGCCTCCCAGAGGCCCGCCGGCGCGCCCGGCATCAGCGCCGCCAACGGCGGTTTCTCCCAGTCGAGGCCGGCCGCCCACGTTCTCGCGATCTGACGTGCGAAGGCCGCAAACTCCTTTTCGAGCGTCGGGAGCGGCGCCGTGTGGTGCGCCAGCGCGTCGTTGATGAACACCCCGTCGCCAAGGTCGCGCAGGATGGCGACCAAGCGGTCCTGGCCAAACTGCTCGACGATGAATTCGACCACCAGCGAGGACTGGTAGTAGGCGAATTGCAGGTGCTCGGCGGACGGTGGAGACATGAACGCCGCGCTCAGTTCGCCGACCGGGTGCATTTCGCCTTCGAGGATCATCTCGCGGTAGCGCGGTTTCATCTGCTCGCCCCACGCCGCGTTGGCCTGGCGCTCCTCAAAGACCGAGATGCCTTCGCTCAGCCACCGCGGCATTTTGTTGCGCGTCATCTGCAGCGTGACCACGTGGACGAACTCGTGCCAGAGCATGGACTCCCAGTTGAAGTTCGAGCCCGGGCGCGCCGCCGGACTGTTGGCGGTGATGACGTGACCGAAGCAAACGCCCAGGTAGCCGTGGTAGCCGGGCAGGCCGAAGGTGCGAACGGCAAAATCCTTCTGCTCGGGGAAGATCTCGACCAGCACCGGGCGCTCGAGCGTGACGCCATAGCGACGGGTGATGCGCTCGCGGGCCCGTTCGAGCAGGGCCAGCACGCGGTCGCCGTAAAGGGGCGCCTCCTTCGCGCTCATCCGCACCACGAAGTGCTCGTTGGTCACGGCGGTGAAGCGGTCCATGACGTCCCGCAACTTCATCAGATTGTTGGCGGTCACGTCGTAGCCGTCGCGCTGCTGCACCTCGGCCACCAGCCGCCAGCCTTCCTCGTCCTGACCCAGGCGGAGCAGATCCTGGCCCAACTGCGCCCCGGCGGGGACAAATGCGGGATCGAACGCCAACGCCCGCCGCTGCGCCGCTGCGCCCTCGGCGAAGCGATAGTTGCGGGACAGCTTCTCGCCGATCCGAAAGTCCACGTGAGGGTTGTTGGTCCAGAAACGGAGCGCCATTTCCCGCGCGGCCCGCTCCCGCGCCGGCTGCTCGCGCAGGTGCGCCACGACGGCCGCGTAGGCCCACGCCTCCGGGTGCCAGGGGTTGATGGCGCGGATGCGCTCCAGCAGTTTCTCGGCTTCGGCGAAGTTCTCCTCGTCCACGCGCTGATCGGTCAGCAGGAGCAGGCTGCCGAGGTGATTCGAGTTGTGTTTCAGGGCATGCTGGACCGCCGCCAGCATGGCCTCGGTGTCGCTGGGCGCGTAGGCCCGCGCCAGGCCCCAGTGCAGGTCCGCGTCCTCCGGCAGGAGTTTCAGGCCTTCTTGGAAGGTGCGCGCAGCCAGCGCGAAATCGCCCTTCTCGAGTGCCAGTTCGCCGCTGGCGAGGAACACGTCGCGGGACGCAGGATCGGCGCGTTTCGCCGCGGCGAAGACGCGATCCAAAACCTGCTTGGGGTCGGCCCCCAGCGCGAGCGCCGCCCGGCCAAAGGTGACGAGATCGGCGGCTTCGCGGTAAGCCCAACTCCGTGCCGACACGAGATCCACGATCTCTTTGACCGCCTGGTTTGCGGCCTCGGATTGGCCATTGAAGCGCAGCACGTCCCGGCCCAACCAGCGCAGGCGGATGCTGCGCGGCACGGCGGCGAGGGCGTTGCTCAACGCCGCGCCCGCTTGGGGATAGTTGCCGATGGTCATCAGCCCCGTGAGCCGGACCAAGTGCCACTGTTCCTGGCCCTCATCGCCCTTCACGCCGACCTCGGCCGCGGCGAGGGCGTCCAGGTAACGCCCGGAGAGAAGATCCTGTTGGGCCAACTTCAGGTCGGCCGCCGCGAGCGGAAGGGCCAACGCCAGACCGGCCGCGGCGCGGAGAAGCTGCCGCCCGCCGCGAAGAAACGCGACCGCCTCCCGTCGGGAGGTGTCCGCCTGGGTGTGTGAAGCCGCGCGCACTCTCGGCTCACAAAGTGCCACCCGCCGGACGGTCTTCAACGCGCGACCCGGGGAAATCCACCGGCAATCCCTCGGCGCGCATCCGCGCGATCTTGTACAGCAGCGCCCGGCGGCTGGAGCCGAGGTGGCACACGGTCACCGAGCGGTTGAACCCGCGCCCGGCCAACGCCGGGGGGATGGCTCGCCACTCGATGTCCTCGAGCCGGACGCCCGCAGCCCCACCGGATTCGACGGTCGTGGTCGCGAAGCCCTGTCCGCGGAGGAAAGAAGCCAGCAAACTGCGCTGGCCGGGATCGTCATCCACGATCAGCAGGCGATCGGGGGCAAGGGAATTTGAGGGCGGGGTGGACATCCGATCAGGCAGCCGGAGCCGGTTGGATCTGCGAGAGGCGGAAGACCGTGCCCCGGGGCTCGTTGGTGAGGCATTCGATGTCCCAGCCATGAACGAGGACAATCTGTTGCACCACCGCCAGACCCAGGCCCGTTCCTCTTTGGTTGGTGGTGAAGTAAGGCTTGAAGATGTCCTGGCGGTGCTCGGCGGGCACGCCCGGTCCGTTGTCACGGATCTCGAGGTTGACGCCGCGGGCGGGGTCGCGCGCGGCCACCACGGTGATTTCGCCGCCGCGTTCGACGGCTTGGATGGCGTTCAGGAAGAGGTTGAACAACGCCTGGCGAAGGAGCTGTTCGTCGGCGATGACGCGCGGGAAATCGGGCGGCACGGTGAGCTGAACTTCCTTTTCCTCCAAGTCGAACGCGAGGGTTCGCACCACCTCCTGAACCACCGCCGAGAGGGACACCGCAGCGCGCCGGACCTCGCGCGGCCGGGAGTAATTGATGAATTCGTTCAGTTGGGCGGTGACGCGATCGGCTTCGTGGACGATGGACCGCGATTTGTCGCGCACGTCGGCGGGTGCCGCTTCGAGTTGAGAGATCATCTGGGCGAGCCCGCGGATGATGTTGAGCGGGTTTTTCGTCTCATGGGCCAGGCCCGCTGCCGCGAGGTTCATCTCCTTGAGCCGGGCGTTCAACTCGGCAGCCCTGGCCAGCCGCACTTCAAGCTCGGACGATTTTACCATAGCCCGCCAGGCCATCCCCAGCCCGCTCACCGCGACCGTCGCCAGCAAGCCCACTAGTCCCCGCAGCCACAAATCCGCCCCGATGGCAGCCCGGTACGGGCGGGCCGACAGGACGACGACGAAACTGTGAACCCCCTGCTTCTCGATGGCGGCGCGGTATTCGGCCTCGCTCATCCAAAACGGCCTACCGAAGGGCGGGCGTCCGCCGCCCGGGCCGAACCGGGGCCGGTCGGGCGCGGCGTTGGGTGCCGGAGGGCCATTGGCGTTGGCGGAGGGCGTCGGGGGCTGATCACCGGAGGGCGGCCCCGGGGGACGGGCTTCGTCGGCATTCGGCGGGCCATTGGGCCGGTCTTCGGGCGGGGGGCCTGGCGGGCCGGGGCGATTCGTGCCAAAGGCGCCGCGCGGTAACACCAGCGTGGGCCGTGGTCCCTCGGCCTCCGCCGTGACGTTGGTGCCGAGGTCCACCAAGTTCACGAGCGTGACGGTGTCCCGGCCCCAATGGGCGCCCCGCGGGACCAAGCCTTTGACGTCGTAGTCAATCGGCGCGCCAGCCGAGGCGACCACTTCGCCGGCGTCGTTCAGGAGCGCGATCGCGTTGAGTTCGTCCGGCTTCACCAAGGCCGCCAGCGCGGATTCCATGCGTTCCTTCGAGATAATGCCGAAACGACGCTGCGAGCGCATGACGAGCCCGACGGTGGTGGACACGTCCCGGGCGTGGTTGACGAGGGCTTCGCGGGCGATGCGCCGGACCCGGGCGTGCTCGGCGGTCTGCCAGATGGCGATGGTGAGCCACGCGAGCAGCAACGAGCCGTACACCAGTCGGGTTTGCCGGGTCATGGTCGCTGAAGGAGGAGGCCCGGCCGCGACTCAGGAGGCTTTTTTCTTTTTCCGCTTGTCCGCCAGCGGATCAGTCCGGGGCGCCTGCCCTTCGAGGATCTTGTCCAGGTCCTCGGGTTTGAAGGACTTGGGCATGATGACCGTGTTGCCGCGCTCTTTGGTGGTCAGTGCCGCCAGCTCGGAGGGATGCTTGACGATCCGCGGCGTCAGGAAGATCAGCAATTCCGTCTTGGTGTTCTGCTCCACGCGCCGCCGGAACGCCGCGCCGAGCAGGGGAATGTCGCCCAGCACCGGCGTCTTGCTCTCGATCTTGGTCTTGTTGTCCTGGATCAAGCCGCCGATCACCACCGTCTGACCGCTCGGGGTTACCACCACGGTGTCCGCCGCGCGCTGATTGATGACCGGCGCCCCCACGGTATTGGTGCCGGTGAGAATCGGCACCGTTTGGTCGGACAGGTTGGAGATCTCCGGGGTGACGATCATCTCGACCAGCTCGTCTGACGTGATGAACGGCGTGACCGTCAGGATGATTCCGACGTCGCGGTAGGAGATGGTGTTGCGTTGATTGCCGAAGTTGTCGAACACGACCCCGGTCACCAGCGGCACGCTCTGGCCGACCGTGATGGTGGCCTGTTGGTTGTTGCGGGCGAGGATCGTGGGACGGGAGAGGACCTGCAACCGCCCCTGTTCGGCGAGCGCGCGCAGGGTAACGGTGAAGTCGTCGCCAATCACGGTGGCGGTGGTGCCTCCGGAAGTGAGGCCGCCGGGCAGGGCATTGAAGTTCTGGACCACCCCGCCGGAAGTGTCGGTCCCCTGCCAAGTGTAGGTGCCGTTGACGCCGAGATCGAGGCCGTCGCGGTACGTCACCTCCATGAACACCACGTTGATCAACACCTGCGGCGCGGCGCGGTCCAGGTTCGTAATGACCTGACTGATGTACTGCGCGGTTTCATCGTCTGTTACCACGATCAGCTTCCGCGTTTCGGGGTCCGACGTCACCATTGCCTCTCCCACCTCGGTGGCCGAGCCGTAGGCGCTGGTCGTCCGACGTTGCGCCTGCTGGGCCAGGCCCAGCGTACAGGCTCCCCAGATGATGGCCGCCACTGCGCCCAGGAATACGGCGCGTTTGAACCAGT
>CALJWR010000311.1 GCA_937976685.1 uncultured Verrucomicrobiae bacterium | reverse complement strand
GTCGCCACGAGCGTCGAGGAGGCGCTGCGCATCGTGGGCGCAGAGGGGAGGGACGAGTGAAGATCGCACCCTACAGCCTCGCCGCACTCCGCGAGTACCGCCAACGCAAAGAACAGGGGGAAGTCGCTTCGGCGCCGGCGCTCGCCGACATCCCGCCCGACGCGCCCATGGAAGAGGGCATCGTGCTGGGCTGCTGGAACGGCCGCGCCTTCGTGAGCTGGGAGAAGTGGCTGGCTTCACAGCCCGCCGAAGCGTACAGGGTGCCGCCGGAGGACCAAAATGGCTGAGCCGGGCACGCCGCGCTGGTTTCTTGAGGAGCTATTCGCCGGCAAGCCCGACGAGCTCTACCTGCTCATCTGGACGCTGGCCGACAAGCGCTCCCGCTGGTTCCGCGACCTGGACGCCGCAGCTTCGGCGGTCGAAGCCCTGGCCGGCCAGGACGTCTACGTGGGCGTGGGCCTGTCTGCGAAGGACTACGGCCCCTCCCAGCGCTGCCCGTCCGAGGAGATCATCGGCATCGTCGGCCTCTGGGCCGACTTCGATCTGCGCTCGGAGGCCCACCCGAAGAAGGCCCTCCCCGCGACGATCCAGGACGCACTGGCCATCATTCCTGATCCGTTCACACCCACGATGGTCGTCGCCACCGGCAACGGCGCCCACGCCTGGTGGCTCTTCAAGGAGCCGTATCTGTTCGACACCGACGAAGAGCGCCGGACGGCCACGCGCCTCATCGCCCGCTGGCAGACCCTGCTGCGCCTCAACGCCGCCACCCGCGGCTGGGCTTTCGACCGGCTCGCCGACTTGGCCCGCGTGCTCCGCATTCCGGGCACCGTCAACGCCAAGGACCCGGCCAACCCCAAGCCGGTGACACTCTTCTCCCACAGCGGACGACGCTACAACCCCTCCGACTTCGAGGACTGGCTTGAAGAAGCGGCCGTCCCCGACCCGGCCGCCGAGCAACAAGCCGCCCGCGACTGGGCCGAGCGCTTCAAGGACAAGCCGCTGGTGATCAACCTCAACGCGCGCATCTCCGAAGAAACAATCGAGCGCTGGATCGAAGCCGACCTTCGCTTCCGCAACACCTGGTTTCGCCAACGGCACGACCTGCACGACCAGAGCCAGAGCGGCTACGATCTGGCGCTCGCCTGCTTCGGCATCGACGCCGGTTTGAGCGAGCAGCGGATCGTAGACCTGATCATCCACCACCGGGCGTTGCACAAGCAGAAGCATCGTACACGCCTCGACTACTACCAGCGAACCATCGCCAAGGCCGCCAGGCGCACCGAGGGCGTCGATCCTGTGAGCATCCTCCAAGCGACTGCCGCGCCGGAGCCTCCACCGGCCCCTCCTGAGGACGCTTCGCAGCCCGACGAACCAGTCAAACAGCCGGATCCCGTCACGACCAAGGCCATCCTGTGCGAGCGCATCTCTCGGGTGCTGGGCATCCGGATTCTTCGGCTCGTAAAGGTGACGGGCAAGGAGCCCACCTACCAGATGCAATTGGAAACCACGACCATTGAGTTCCCCAACATCGGCAGGTTCATCGACCAGACCAGTGTGCGCCTGGCCATCGCCAGCGCCACCAACAGGCTTATTCCCAAGATCAAACCGAAGGTGTGGGAGCAGCTCGTCCAGACCATGCTGGACGCGCTGACCGAGACCGCCGGCGGCGACGAGACCGACTTCAAAGGCTCGATCCGGATGTACATCAACCAGTACCTCAGCGACACCGGCTTCATTGACACCATCGAGAGCCAGCCGGCCAACGCGCTGCGCTGCCCCACCGTCATCGACGGGCGCATCGCCATCTGCTCGAGCGATCTTCAGCCCTATGTGAACCGGAACTTCTCGCAGAACCTTTCCGTGAAGGCTATCGCCTCAATGCTGGCGGCCATTGGCGCCAGGAACATCACGGTGAAGGGCAAGACGTTCAAGCCGCAGAGCCGCTGGCTGCTGCCGGTTGAGGAGTTCGATCCGGCGGAGTTCACCATCGAGACCCGCCGTCAGGAGCCGGCCAATGCAGAATGAGCAAGCCACCGGCACGCTCCAGGAAATCGGCAGCCGGGATCACAGCATCACGTCGGAGTACCGAATCTTCGGCCCGCCGGGGACAGGCAAGACAACCAACCTCAGCCGGCAGATCCGCCGGGCGGTGGAGCGCTTCGGTCCCGAGTCCGTGCTGGTCACGAGCTTCTCCAGGGCTGCCGCCGCTGAGCTTGCCGGCCGCGACCTGCCCATCGATCATGACCGGATCGGCACGCTGCATTCCCATTGTTATCGCGCGCTCGGCGCACCGCAGATCGCCGAGGCCAACGTGGATGAGTGGAACCGGAAGTACCCGCAACTTCAAATCACGCCGACCCAAAGGCAGAGCAAGCTCGACGGCGAAGAGGCTGCCGAGGACGACGGCCAGACCAAGGCAGGCGACCTGTGGCTCCAGGAGCTGAACCGTTTTCGCGGCATGATGATCTCGCCCGAGGTCTGGTCCGCCAACCTCCGCGATTTCGCCATGCGGTGGCAGGAGTACAAAGACGCCCTGGGCCTGCTGGATTTCACGGACCTGATCGAGACGGCGCTCAAAGACATCCCCGTGGCGCCCAGGAATCCAGCCGTCATCTTCGCCGACGAGGCTCAAGACCTGAACAAGATGCAGTTGACCTTGATCCGCAAGTGGGGCGAGCACTGCCACTACTTCATTGTCTGCGGGGACGAGGACCAGACCATCTTTTCTTTCAGTGGCGCCTCTCCGGACGCGATGCTGGACCCGGACATCCCCGACGATCACAAGATCATCCTCAAGCAGAGCTACCGCGTGCCGCGCGCCGTACACGCTGTAGCCGACAGCTTCATCCGGCAGGTGAGCAAGCGGCAGGAGAAGATCTATCTGCCACGGCCGGCCGATGGCGCCTGCCTGCGCGGGCCGGCCAGCGGGACCTACGCCGCGCCGGACGATTGGGTTCTGAGGACGGCCGCCGGGCACTTCGAGAAGGGCCAGACGGTGATGTTCCTGGCCACCTGCGCCTACATGCTGAAGCCCATCGTCGCCGTCCTTCGCAAGAACGGCATCCCGTTCCATAACCCCTACCGCCGCTCGAATGGCTTCTGGAACCCGATCCGGCTTGGCCGCAAGGCCTCGAGCGCGAATCGGATCCTGGCGTTGCTGGTCGCGCACCCGGATTTCGGCGAGGCCCGGCGCGACTGGTCCCTGGCCGACCTGGCCCTGTGGGCCGAACCGCTTCAGTCGAAGGGCATCCTGAGGCACGGGGCGAAGAAGAAGCTCCAGGCAATCGCGGGCGCGGAGACGGTCACCATCAAGACGCTGGACGAGATCTTCGAACCCGGCGCGCTGGAATCGTTGCTCGAGGCTTTTGAAGGTGACTACCGGGGCTTCCTGGCGTGGTGGCGGCGGCACCTTACCGCCGAGGTGCAGAAGCGCATCCAGTATCCGGGCGACGTTGCTATGGCGCGCGGCCCGCAGGCGCTATTGGAGACGCCGAAGGTGATCGTCGGGACCATCCACTCGGTCAAGGGTGGGGAAGCCGATGTGGTGTTCCTGTTCCCCGACTTAAGCCCTCAAGGACTGACGGCCTACCGGCGTCAGGGACCGCCTCGCGATGCGGTGATTCGGACAATGTACGTAGGCATGACCCGGGCGCGGGAGACCCTTTACCTCTGCGCGCCTGTGAGTTCCGCTGCTTTGAGGATTTGATATGCCGACCGACACGCACGCCCAAACGCCGGTGATGACGTTGAAGCAAGCCGCCGCCTACTTGCAGATTTCCAAGGCGCATCTGTCGAACGTGATCAACGGCAAGGTGCCGGGCGTGCGTCCTCCTCGTGTTTTCCGCGCCGGGCGCCGCATCCTCATCCGGCGGGAATGGCTCGATCGTTGGATGGAACAAAGTCACCTGGGGGCAATCCGGTAATGGTAGTATCCGGGTCATGCCAAGAGTCAACGCCTTCGGCGCAGGAAAGGAGCAAGAGAATGCGTCGAAAGCGTTTCCAGAAAGGCAGCCTGCAAACCCGCAAACACGGGCGTCATCGCGTGTGGGTTGCCTCCTGGTGGGAAGACGGCAGCCGCCGGTCGAAGGTGCTCGGGTTGTGCTCGAAGATGACGAAGGGGGAAGCGGAGGCTGCGATGGCGGCTATTCTCCAGCCGATCAACGAAGGAACATCCCGTGGCCCAAGGCCGGTGTACACGTTCGGGCAGTTCGTCGAGAACGTGTACCTGCCACATGGCCGCCGCGGTTGGAAAGAATCGACTGCGGGGACATCGGAGCAGATCATCCGAAAGCATCTCCTTCCGGAGTTCGCCAACGATCTGCTGCACACGATCCGGAGAGACCAGTTGCAGGATTTCCTCGACCGCAAGGCGGCGGAGTTGTCCTTCAGCGTGGTGGCCCATCTGCGGTGGTTCCTGAACGGCATCTTCAAGCTCGCGTCGTCGGACTCCCTCATCTCGGGGAATCCGGCGGCCGAGTTGAAGATCCCCAAACGATGTCAGCCCGGACGTGCGATGCGCCCGCTGACGGAAGAGGAGGTTCACACATACCTGGAGTCCTTCGGCCTCCGCGAGAAGTTGATCGCACGGCTCGCGATCTTCGAAGGCATGCGCCCGGCCGAGATCCTGGCTCTCCGGTGGAAGTCGGTGGCCGGCGGGATCATCCGGGTGGAGGAGCGCGTCTACAAGCGGGTGTTCAACACGCCGAAGAATGGCAAGACCCGCGAAGGCGCGATCTCCGACGGCACGCTCACATTGTTGAACGAGTGGGCCGAACTGGCGCAGGACCCGAGTCCGGACGGTTTCGTCTTTCCGTCCGAGAAGGTCACTACGCCCATTTCGCTCGACAACCTCTGGCGCAGGAACATGCGTCCGGCGCTCGAGGCCATCGGCATGGAGTGGGCCACGTTTCAGGTGTTGCGCAAGACCAACGCCAGCCTGTCGAAAAAGGCGGGCGTCGATCCGAAGGTCGCCTCGGACCAGAGGGGCCACGGGCTCGGCGTCAGCCTGGAAGTTTACACGAGCTCCGACCTGGAGCAGAAGCGAGCCGCACTTCGGGCTCTGGAAGCCGCCGTCCGGCAGAAGGAGTCCAAACCGCAAACCGAGCCGTCAGCATGGCGCAAGTCGGCTTAATGGAGTAAACGGAGTACAAAGGAATCGGTCGGTGTTCCTACTGAGTCTCGCATAATAGAGTGACACATCAGCGTGGATCGGTTACACTCGAGCCATGCCTGCCCCGCTCCCTCCTCGCCGCGA
>CALJWR010000310.1 GCA_937976685.1 uncultured Verrucomicrobiae bacterium | reverse complement strand
CCCGTCGGCGCGCAAGCGCCCCTCATCGAGCAGCAAAACCCGGTCGCAGGTTTCGAGCACGAATTCAAGATTGTGGCTCGAGATGATTCGCGTGACCGGCAACTCCGCGAGAATCCGCACCAGCTCCCGGCGGCCGCGCGGGTCCAGGTCGCTGGTGGGTTCGTCCATGAGCACGATCTCGGGTTGCATGGCCATCACCCCGGCAATCGCGACGCGGCGCTTTTCCCCGGCCGAAAGGTGGAACGGGATGCGCCATCGGTAGTTGTCCCCCAGTCCCACGCTGGCCATTGCCGCGGCCACGCGCCGTTGCGCCTCATCCGGAGGCAAGCCGAGGTTGAGCGGCCCGAAGGCGACGTCCTCGTGGACCGTGGCGTTGATGAGTTGGTCGTCGGTGTGCTGAAACACGAAACCCAGTTTGCGGTGGACGCTGCGCCGCCCGGCCGGGGTCGCCAGAGCGCAGCCGGCGACTGATACATCGCCCGAGAACTGCTCGATCACGCCGGCGAGGATCAACAGGAGCGTCGTCTTGCCGACGCCGTTGGGACCAACGAGCCCCACCCGTTCACCGTGACCGAGGTGGAAGCTGATGTCCCGCAACACCTCCGGTCCTCCCGGATAGGCATAACGCAGGTGATGCACCTCGACGAGGCAGCTCATGTCAGATCAGGAACCCCTGCCGCGATCGAGCCACAGCAATCCCACGATGACCACCGCGCAAGCGCACGCCTTGATCCAGTCCGCTGGGCGGGTCGCGAAACGCTGCAGCGTGTGCAGCCTGCCGGCGAAGCCCCGGCAGCGCATGGCCTGGTGGATCCGCTCGGTCCGCTCCACGCTTCGCACCAGCGAGACGCCAATCACGCTCGCCAGGGGGCGGATCCTCGCTTGCGCGGCGGGTGACCCAAAGCCCCGGGTCGCGAGGGCCCAGCGCATCCGGGTCAGCTCCCACCAGAGCGAGAAAAGGTAGCGGTAGGTGAGCAGCGAGATTTCCACCAGGAGGCGCGGGAGGCGCAGGGTCTGCAACGCGCGCAGCAGTGTGACCATCGGGGTTGAATACACCACCGCCATGGCCAGCGCGAGAGCCGCCAGGGCGCGCAGGTAGAGCAGTGCCGCCACCCGAAAACCTTCTCCGCTGATCGTCACCGGACCGAGTTGCCACGGGTCAGCCCGGAAGGTGAACGGCAGCACCAAGAGACAGGGCAAGAGGAGGACCTGCGCGGCCGCCAACCGGGTCATCAAGACTCGCGCGGACAGCCGGCCGAACATCAACAGCCCCACGGCAAGGACTGCGCCCAGGGCGGCGACCGATACCTGTTGCAGACTCACGCACGCTCCGGTGAGCGCCGCCAGGGATACGATCTTCCAGCGGGCGTCCCAGCGGTGCAGCAGGGACGTGCGATGGGCAAAGAGTTCAACCTCGGCGCGCATGACCTTCCATTTGGCGCTCCAGCGCCGTGAGTCGGCGGGAGTTCCGGTAGCTCATCCACAGGGCCGCGAGAGCAAACAGCAGGGCCAACCCGGTCCCCACCCGGGCCGGCAACGAAAATACCGTCTCGCTCGTTCCGCTCGCAGACGGGTCAGCCGGCGGACGGTTGGAGGCGACGGTTCCCGCCGTGGCCAAATCTCCCCCCAAGGTCCGCCCCGCCCGCAGTTGCTCCGCGGACAGGGTAAGGGAGCGACGGTGCCCCAGCCCTGCGTTGACCGTGACGGTGACTCCCGCGTCGGCGGGAATCGCCGCCGAAAAGCGTCCCGATTCGTCGAGCACCCCCGTCTGCACGACCGAGCCGTCCTCAGCGGCCACAGTGACGTCGGCACCGGCGGCGGCAGTGCCCTCGGTGTTCGCGGTGATGATCAGCCAGCCATCGGCGACGCGCCAATCTACGCTGAGTCGGTGCGCCAACCCGGTGCTGGGGCCGAGCAGCCAGACGAGAAGGAGCAGGACCAGCCGCTTCATGGCGTGCGTCCGGTCAGTAGGGCTGGTTGCACCCGCTGGAGGAACTCGACCGTGAATCCGGTCACCAGGGCTTCCACCGCCAGCACCGGCAGATGCGCCAGCAGGGCATATTGGGCCACCAGCTTGAAGCCCTCGCCGAGGGACCACAGGCAGGCGGTGAGCAGCGACCCCGCCACCAAGACGGCCAGCCCGGCCGCGGCCGCGCCCGCCCAGAAGGGTCGGCGGCTGGCGGCCCCGCCGAGACACCGGTAAAAGGCGGCACCCGTGAGGGCGGACAGCCCGAAGAGAGTCGTGTTCACCCCCAGCGTCGTCATGCCGCCATGGCCCAGCAGGGCTGCCTGAAGCGCCAGCCCGATGGGGATGGCCAGCAGCGCGCGCCGGCCCAGCACAACACCCAGGAGCCCATGGAACAGCAGGTGAACGCTCGTCGGCGGCACCTTGAAATGCAGCAGCGAGGCGCAAAAGAACGCGGCCGTGAAGACGGCTACTCGCGGCGTCTCCTCCTCCCGCAAGCCCGTCGCTCCCCACGCGGTCAGGGCCGCGGCGGCGACAAAGCCCGCGCCCCAAACCGGCGGAGCAAGAATGCCGTCTGACAGATGCACGACGCCGAAACGGTAAGCTTATTACGAAAACCGAAGCAAGTAACATGCGGTGGAGTGGCGCGTGGGAACCCGCGCGGGCGCCCGCGCGAGAGCGCAGCAGGCGTGAGCGGAAGGCTCCCGAGGACTGATTGGCCGGCGAAGACCGCCCCGCGGCCGACGAGTCAAGGGCGACCGGCCCCACGGCTCATGACCGGGCTGCGGGTGGAGTCCGGGTTGCGGATGGCGGACCGACGAGGACGGAGGCGGGTTCGGATTGGTCAACCCGTCCTTTCCGATGCCGAAGCCAACCGCTACGCTGTCACCGGGATGTCCAAACTGCTCAAGTCCGCCGGCGCTCTGGGCGTGGCCACGCTGACCAGCCGAATGCTCGGTCTGGTGCGTGAACAGGTGTACGCCTACTTCATGGGCACGACGCCAGTGGCCGGGGCATTCAAGCTGGCGTATCAGATCCCGAATCTGTTCCGCCGTCTGCTCGGCGAGGGGGCGCTCACCGCCGCGTTTGTGCCGATCTTCAAAGACCGGGAGGCCAACGCGGGTCCGGCCGAGATGTGGCGGGCGGCGAACGCGGTGTTCTCGGGGTTGACGATCGTGGCAGCCGCCATCGCGGCGGTGGCCATGCTGGGGGTCACCGCGGTGCTGTGGCTGGCGCAGCCCGCCGTGCTGGCTGATGGCTCGGCGGCGTTCCCTCTGCTGACGATGAAGCCGGACACTGCGCTCATGCTGCGCCTGTTGCGGTTGATGTTTCCCTACCTTGTCCTCGTGTGTCTGGCGGCTCTGTGCATGGGCATCCTGAACGCGCGCGGCCACTTCTTCGTGCCGGCGCTCGGGGCAGCCATGCTCAACGTGGTGATGATCGCCAGCGTGTTGCTGCTGGCGCCGAGGTTCGGCGAGACCTTGGAGCAGCAAATCTTCGCCCTCGGACTGGGCGTGCTGGCGGCGGGTTTCGTGCAGTTTGTCTTTCAACTCCCGCTGCTTTGGAAAGAGGGATTTCGCTTCCGGTGGGTGAATCCCTTCGGCAACGAAACCGTGCGCGAGGTGGTGCGGAAGATGATTCCCGGCATCGTGGGGGTGGCGGCGTTTCAACTGAACGTGGTCATCATCCAGAGCCTCTCCTTTTGGTACGACGGGAGGATTGTGGCGGCGTTCGACACCGCGGTGCGGCTGATGGAATTCCCGCAGGGCGTGGTGGGCATCTCGCTGGCGACCTATCTGCTGACCACGCTGTCCGGGCTGGCAGCGCGCAAGGACTATGCGGAGTTCCGGACGGCGCTGCTGGACGGGCTGGGATACCTGGTGTTCGTCAATCTCTTCGCCGCCACGCTTTTGTTTGTGCTGGCGGAGCCGATCGTGCGGTTGCTGTTCCAATACGGCACGTTCGACCGTATCTCGACCCGGCAGGTGGCGTCAGCGGTGGTGTGCCTCGCGCCCGGCCTCGTCGCGTTCTCGGGCGTCAACATCCTCGCGCGGGCCTTCTATGCGCTGGGGGACACTAAGACGCCGATGCGCATCTCGGTCGCCTGCCTGGTGATCAACCTCCTGATTTCGGTTTGGGTCGTCGGGCATTTCCGGCAGGCGGGGTTGGCGGCAGCCAACAGCGCCACTTCGTTCATCAACCTCTGGCTCCTTTCGCGGGCGTTGCACCGCAAGCTTCCACGACTGGAGTTCGGTTCGCTGCGAGGAGTGGTCTTCCCGGCGGCGGGTGCCGCGGGCGCTGCGGGTGTAGTCGCCTGGATGGCGCACCGCCTTTGGGAAATCAACCTCGGCAATGCGACGGTCGGGATGCGCCTGGGGGCCGTGTTTGGGCCGATGTGCCTCGCCACGCTGGTGTACTTCGGTCTGGCGATGTGGCTGAAACTGCCGCAGGCGCACGAAGTGGCCAATCTCGTGCGGCGTCGCATCAGAAAACCGCCCAATGATCCGGCATGCAACTGAAGGGCGGCCAACCGCGAGGAAGGCAGCCCCGCGATCTGCGGCCAATCGGGATCAGGCGCGCGGGTGGGTTTTGTCGTACACCCGTTTGAGCCGTTCGGTGGTCAGGTGAGTGTACACCTGGGTCGTCGCCAGATGGGCGTGTCCCAGCAATTCCTGGACACTCCGGAGGTCGGCCCCGGCGTCGAGGAGGTGCGTGGCAAAGCTGTGCCGCAGCTTGTGGGGGGTGAGGTGCGGATCGAGTCCGGCCGCCGCGAGGTAGCGCTTCAACCGCAGTTGCACCACGCGCGGTGACACGGGGTCAGGCCGGTGCGGGTCCGCCAGGAAGGCCGGCATTCGTGCGCCCGGTGGCTGCGAGAGGTGGCTCCAATACAGCCGGAGTGCTTCGAGCGCCCGAGTGCCGATGGGTGCCAGCCGCTCCTTGTTCCCCTTGCCGCGCACCCGCATGAGTTGCTCGTTCCAGTCGAGGTCTTCGGCTTTCAGACCGCAGAGCTCGCTGATCCGCAGTCCGCACGAGTAGAGGAGTTCGAGAATCGCGGCGTCGCGGAGCAGATCGGCGGTGACAGCGGCGGTCGCCTTGCCTGCTCCTCGCAGCGATTCGAGTTCTCGCATCGGCGCGGCCAGCAGGGCGGTGATTTGGTCGCCGGTGAGAAACTTGGGCAGGCGCTTTTCCGGCTTGGGAAGGGCGATTTGCTTGATGGGCGAGCTCTCGACCAGGCCGCGCCGCACCAGAAAGCGATAGAAGGTGCGCAGGGCGCTAAAGCGGAGGTGAATGGCGGCCCGCCCGAGCCCCGCCCGTCCAAGGCTGCGCAGGTACGCCCGGAAATCGTCCCGCTGGAGATCCGCCCAGGCTGCTGCGGTCCCGCGCTCGCGCTGATGCCAGTCCGCGAACGCGGTCAGCGCCTGCCGGTAATTGCGCTGAGTGTAGAGGGAGGCGCCCCGGTCCGTGGCAAGGTGTTGGAGGAAGGTTTCGATGTGCGGATCGCGCGGCAGATCCGTTGGCGGCGCGGGTGAGCCAGCCCCGGTTTGTTCGTTGGTCGCGGTGCGTCCCATGCGGTGCCGAGCATTCCCCGCCAGTGGCCGGTTGGCAACCGGGCTTCGCGCTCGGCAGAGGCGGATTTCTGCGCGGTCGGCGCCCACTTTCATTTTGCCCGTCCTGCGAGGGCGGGTCAGAGTTGCCGGCGTCATCTCGCGACCATGTTGACCACTTTGCGCGTCCGGAATCTGGCCCTCGTGGCGGAATTGACCATCGAGGTGCCGCCGGGTTTGGTGGTGGTCACGGGCGAGACCGGCGCGGGCAAGTCAATCATCCTGGGGGCGCTCAATCTCGTCCTCGGCGAGCGGGCGGACCGGACCTTGATCCGCAGCGGGGCGGAGGCCTGCTCAGTCGAGGCCGTGTTCGATGTCGCTGGCTTGGGGCCGCGGATCACCGAGGTGCTGGAGGCGAACGGCATCGAGCCATGCGAGGACCACCAGCTTCTGCTCAAGCGCACGTTCACGGCAGCCGGGACCAACCGCCAGTTCATCAACGGCACGCCGACCACCCTGGCAGTGCTCGCAGAGGTGGGAGACTGGTTGGTGGACATCCACGGGCCGCACGACCACCAGTCGCTCCTGCAACCGACGCGGCAACGCGACCTGCTCGACGCGTTTGCCCGGCTGGAATCCGAGGTCGCGAAGTACGATGCGCTGGTCCACCGACGCGGGGAAATCGAGTCTGCCAAGGCCGCGCTGGTGGTGGACGAGCGCACCTACGCGCAGCAACTGGACCTGTTGCGTTTCCAGGTGAATGAAATCGCGGCGGCTCGCCTTGTGTCCGGCGAGGACGTGTCGGTGGAGCAGGAACACCAGCGGGTCAGCAATGCGGCCCGGCTGCTGGAACTGGCCCAGTCCGCGCTGGCGGTCGTGTCCGGTGACGAATCGTCGGTGCTCAACGAGTTGGGCGCCGTCGGGCGCTGCTTGCAAGAACTGCGCCGTCTTGATGCCGGGGCCGCGTCCCTGACGGAACTGCACGCACAGGCGTTGACAATCGTCCGGGAACTGCAAACCGAGTTGGATCATTACCTCGACCGGGTGGACCTGGATCCCGAACGGCTGCAACAGCTCGAGGAACGGCTGAATGTCCTGCAGTCGCTCAAGCGCAAATATGGTCCGTCCCTGGGCGACGTGATCCGTTTTGGCGGGGATGCCGCCTCGAGGCTGCGCCAGTTGGAAAGTCGCGACGCAGAACTGGCGCGTCTGAACGCCGAACTCGCAGCCTTGGAGGACGAGCTCTGGGCGCAGGGCGAACGATTGACAAGAGCGCGGAAGGCGGCGGCGCCGAAGCTCGCGCAGGCCATCCGCCGGCAGTTGACCGAACTGGGGTTCCGCCAGAGCGACTTTCAAGTCGGGATCGAGAGTTTGACCCGCAGCGGACGGGCAGGGGAGGGGACGGCGTCGCTGCCGCGCGGTGGCTTGGACACGGTGGAGTTTTTGTTTGCGCCCAATCCCGGCGAGCCGCCACGGGCGCTCCGGGCCATTGCTTCTTCGGGCGAGATGGCGCGCGTGATGTTGGCGGTCAAGACCGTGCTGGCTGCGGAGGACCAGGTGCCGGTGCTGGTCTTCGACGAGGTGGACGCCAACGTGGGCGGCGAGACCGCCCACGCCGTGGGCGACAAGATGCGCCAGATCGCGCGGCGGCGGCAGGTGTTCTGCATCACGCATCTGCCCCAGGTTGCGGCTGCCGCCGGGGCGCACTTCGTGGTGGAGAAGGAGGTCAAGGCCGGCCGGTCGGTTTCGAAGATGCGGCTCATCGAGGGGCCGGACCGGGTGACCGAAATCGCGCGGATGTTGGGTGGGCAGAGCGAGGCCGCGAGACAACATGCCGCCGCTTTGTTGCAGAACCTCAGCGGCAAGTAGGGCTTCGGCCGACGATCGCTGCGACCTGCGTCAATTCTCCCGTCCCCGCCACTTCGCCAGCCGCTCGCGCAAGGAGTCGAGCTGGCTGGCCGTGGGGTCCAGCGCGGGGAAGTCGGCGGTCAGTTGCTCAAACGAGGGGATTTCGCCCCAGGCAGTCACGGTGAACACCTCGCGCGCGTGCGGCGGCGCGATGCCCAGTTCGCGGTTCTTCCGGTCAAAACGGTGTCGGAGCGTGCAGCGCCATTCCTCGAAATCCTGCGGGGCGTTCATCTGGTGACGCCCGACCCAGGGGAGCCACTCCTTGATCTGCGATTGGTGGCACCAGGTCATGGCCGCGATGTCCTCGAACGCGGGTTCCACGTCCACCGCGAGGTCGTGGGTATTGTCGCCAAACATGTAGCCGTCGTACGTGGCGATGATCACGGGCGTCTTTTTCGGTTCCGAGTGGGATTCGTCGGCGGGGAACTCGGGGGTGAAGGCGTGCGGCACATTGATCATGTAGGCGACGCGGCGGACGGCCTCGGCCGCCACGAGATGGTCCACGTGGACGCCCGCCAGCGGGTCCGAGGGCAGGGGAGGGCAGAACAAATAATCGGGCTCGAAGTCGCGAATGGCCTTCCACATGGCGGCCAGAAAATCCGGGGTCAGTTGCAGGCACGCCTCCCGCGGAACGGCGCCGTTGGGCAGTCTCAGCAGTTCGAACTCGTAACGACCGCGTTGCGCCGACTCGCGTTGTTCCGCCAGGCGGAGGCGGGCGGTTTCTTCCCGGGTGCGGAAGTGATGCCCGGCCGCGCCATCGGTGCAGACGATGACCCGGGCGCGAAAGTCGTTGCCCAGCCGGCGTCGCCAGAGTTCGAACGTGCCCGCGGCGGTGAACTCGTAGTCATCGAAATGGGCATGGATGTAGAGGGCTCGCATGGGGCGTTTCATTCGGTTTCGAGCGCAAAGTGCTTTTCCGCCGCTGCCGCCGCCTCACGCAGCCAGGCGGCCCGCTGTTCTGGGCTGCTGGTGATGATCGGGGAAAAGTTACGCCGGTACACGGTCGGCACGCCACACAGGCCAAACACCACCTTCCGCCAGTGAACCTCCAGCGGATCGCCGAAGAGTGCCTCTTCCTTTTCCTGGGGGGTGTTGGCGGTGTTGAAGACCATGCCCACGCGGGCCTTCAACAGGCCCTCCGGCCGCGCGCCGCCTTTGCCGTCGGGGACAAACCGGTAGGCGCGGCCCGGTCGCAAGACGCGGTCCACCCAACCGCACAGCATCGCGGGGGGGCGGCTCCAATAGTTCGGATGCACAAAGATAAGGCCGTCGGCGGCACAGGTTTCCGCGATGGCGCTCTCGAGGGGAGCCGGCAGCGTCGCATCGCGGGCGAGCTCGGCCTCCGTGTAGATCGGGTCGAATCCCTCGGCGTACAAGTCGTGGAAGGCCACCTCGTGCCCCATCGCGCGAAGGGTTTCGCGAACGCTGTGGGCGATGGCGTGGTTGAACGAGCCGGCCTTCGGAGAGGCGAGGATTAGCGAGAGGTTCATGGGCTACAGGTGCATCGAGCAACGTTCGGTCGAGGATGGCGTCCGGCTAAACGGTCAGCCGGTCGCGAGGCGCCGGAAACTCTTCGCCCCGATCGCGTGACGCGAGCGGAAATTGCGTTTGCCGTTTGGGCAGAACCGCCCTTGGAGTTTGTCCCCCACCGTCTGTGCCGGGTTCCCTTGCCGGGCAGCGGTTTAGCCAACTCTGGTCCACTTGCCGCTCTTGCTCGAGCGATACATGCCTTCCATGACCTCCACTCGCGCGGCGGCCTCGGTCGGATTTACCAGGGGTTGACCGGGCTTGCCGCTGATCGCATCCACGAATTGATGCAGTGGCAATTTGGGCGCGGCTGGGAGGCTCGTGACCGGTTGCCGATCCTTGCGGTCCGTGGTCTGCAGGTAGAGTTGGTCGCGGAAGATCACCGCGTGGCCCTCGGTACCGCTGATCTCCAGCGTGACCGGGTTCGCCACGTCCACCCAACCGGCGGCGAGTGATCCCATGACGCCGCTCTTGAATTTGATCTGGGCGAGACCGGTTTCGTCACAGTCCGGGCCGTAACGGCCGGTGATGGTGCGGATATCGGCTGCCACCGCGGCCACGCCGCCGAGCAGCCACATCAAGATGTCGAGTGAGTGCGTGCCAAGGTCCCCGAACGCCCCGACGCCGGCGAGCTTCGGGTCGGCCATCCAGCGCCAGTCGTTGGGCACGTCGTTGGGTTTGCTGTCAAACCAGCCCCCCAGCGAGCCGCTGTGGCAATTCCACGCGCAGGCACGGGTGATCCGGCCCAGCGCGCCGTGGGCGATTTGGTCTTTCAGGAACAGGTGCTTCGGGTCGGTGCGCATGAAGTAACCGGTGGTGAACAGGAGTCCGGCGGCTTCGATCGCCTTGGCCATCGCCAGGCTTTCTTTGGCGGTAATGCCCAGCGGCTTCTCAACGAACAGGTGCTTGCCCGCCTTGGCAGCGGCGGCGACCAGTTCTGCGTGGCGGGCCGTTTCCGAGCAGATCACGACGCCCGTCACCTCGCGGTCGGACCAGATCGCGTTTGTCTCGCCGGCCACCGCGCAACCGAGCTGTCGGGCCCAGTGCTCCGCGCGGCGGCGGTCGGGGTCCCACGCGTATTTCACCGCAACATCCGGCCGGTCTTTGAGCAGGCTCACAAATCCCGGCGTGTGGATGTGCGCGCAGCCGACGAACGCCAAGGTCACCTTGTCGGGGGCAGCGCCGAGCAGCGGGCGCGGGGCGATGGCGGCGGCGGTCCCGGCGGCGGCGGTTTTCAGGAACGAGCGACGGTTGAGAGTCTTGGTCATGATGAATCGGGATAAATGCTTTGACGCGGCGCGGAAACACTCCCCGCCGCTGCGGAAGGCTAACGAATCGTCCCATCGTCTCCAAGCGGGACGTTAAGGGACCCGCTGCTGGCGGCTGCCGCTGGGCGGCTGCCCATTCAAACCCGGCGACTTGTGCCGCAGGCTGCCTCTGCTTGCTTCACGCGTTCCCGTCGCTGGCCGTGTTAGCAATGTCGCAACGGCGGACGCTTACCGGACAGCGGAGTCGGTGCATGAACTTCGCATCGCTTTTCGGTGCCCAGCAATGGCACACCCGCCTCGGTCGAGCGGCTGCCGGAGTTGGTGATGGAGCCTTCAGCAGATCAGTGCTTCCAACGTTGTCCCTCGTCCCTGACCCGATAGAAGCCGCGGGCCGCCGGCGCCGTGTGATCCGTGAACACCATCGCCCCGCCGTTCGTGGAGTGGAGCGACGCCACCTCCTGCCACAGAGCGCCTGCCAGGGCCTGCGTGCGCTCGAGCACGTACTGGGTATTCCGGCGGGTCGAGGCGGTGACCGCGAATTGACCCTCCGCGTTCAACCCCGGCCTGACCATCACCGGCGCCGTGATCAGCGCGCTGGCGTGGTTGGCGAGCCAGGCAATGTCGGGGTTATTCGGCTGGTCCTGCGACGAGGGAAAGCCCTTGAGCGTGGTCCGGGGATCCTGCCAGATGTGAATCTCCGCATGACCGTCCGCGAAAAGAATTCCCGCTCAGCCGCCGTGGTAGGTGACCGGCCAATCAACCATGCGGTAGGTCTGGTCGGCGGAAGGTCCCACACACGCGAAGTGGCCATCGTTGAGGCTGGCGGGCGCCTCATCGAGGAGGACGAGGGTGCTGGCCGGGCCCGGCTCGACCAGGTCCACCGTCCGCCCGTAGATGTACCAGCGCGAATTTGCCGCGTGCGTGTGACTCCCATCCAGCCAAGGACCATCCACCGGCGCCTTCCCGCGGAGATGGGCCGGGTTGGTGCCGACGGCTCCGTTCATGGAGTAGCTGCGGGCCGAGGGGACGATGGTTCCGATGAGCGCTGGATCGGTGCCTTGGTAGCGTCCCGAACGCAAGTCTGCGGGACAGTGAAACACGGTGGTTTCGCCGCCCAGGTAGGGTGCCAGGGAGTAGTTCGTATTTCTGAGCAAGTCCGGGTTGAATTCATGGGCACCGCCAAACCCGGCGTTGTTCGGCACCCAGGTGGTGCCCGGCGCGGAACTTCCGGTGTCGGGATTAGGCGGGAGACAGGTCTGGTAGTCGGTCGAGTACAGCAACCATGCCTGCCCGAGGCGGCGCAGATTGTCGAGGCAACTGGCGTCCGGTCCAGCTCCGCTCGCCCGGACCAGATTGGGCAGCAGCAGGGCCACCAGCAAGCCGAGCGTTGCCAGGATGACGAGCAATTCACCGAGAGTGAACCCGGCGGGGCGAAGCGGTCGCCTTCGCGCCGTATCGGACAGGCCAAGGATCACTGAGCAGCAGACCAGGAGAGAGAACCGCTCGCAGCCGGACACTGGCCTTCAGGTTCCTCGCCGCTGGGTGTCGGGCGGGCACCCCCAAACTGCCTGGTCCTGCGCCGGACAGACGGGTTGAAGTGGGGCATCCCGCCTTGCAGGGCGAGATTCGCGGCCCTGCGCTTGGGCCAGCCGGGATTTGTGCCCTGTCGCGCCTTTTGGGCATCGTTGTCAACCGATTCCTCTCCCGCTGCGACACCTGCTCGAACGCCGCCTTCCCCAAGTCACGCGCGCTGGAACGATTTCAACGACCGGATCAACATGGGGTGATGGTGCGAGGGTTTCTTGACCCGGGTCATGTTTCTAGCTTCCGCCTGAAGTCACCTTGCCGGCCATGACGCTTGTGTTCCCCAGTCGCCGGCTGATCGCCTCCGTCATTCTCTGCTTTGCTGCCAGCGTCTCAGCCGCCGATGTGGTTCCCCTGTCGTCACTCGATCTGACCAAGGTGAGGCAAAGCTGGGGACGACCGCAGGTAGATCGGTCCATGCGCGAAAAGCCGCTCTCCATCGCGGGCAAGGCTTACGAGCGCGGGATCGGCACGCGCACGAACAGCACGGGGTGAATCGAATTGGGTGGAGGCACGGACCGGTTTCAAGCGAGCGCGGGAGTGGACGACAGCGCTGGCAACGACCGTGCGTCGGTCGAGTTCAAGGTCACCGCCGATGATCGGGTGTTGTGGGAGTCAGGCGTGATGAAACAGGGAGACCCGGCCAAAGCGGTGGACCTCGACTTGCGCGGAGCCCGGACACTGATTCTCCAAGTGACCGACGCGGGCGACGGGGTGGACTACGATCACGCGAACTGGGCGGACGCGCGGTTCCTCGTCAGCGGTACCCGGCCACAGACCATGGATCGCCCGGTGCCAGCGGAGGCGCCAGTGATTTTGACGCCCGGGCCCGGCCCGGCGCCCCGGATCAACGGCCCCTTGGTCTATGGCTGCCGCCCGGGGAATCCGTTCCTCTACCGCATTCCCACCCAGGGCCAGTGGCCGATGCGGTTCTCGGCGCAAGACCTGCCCACGCGCCTCCAGTTGGACGCCAGGGAGGGCATCGTGACGGGCACGGCTCCGCCGCGCGGCCAATTTGTCTCCGGCGACCTGCTCGCCCTCCCACCGCCGACGGGCTGGAACCACTGGTACACCCACTACGACCGCATAACTGACCGGCTCATGCGCGAAGCGGCCGATGTGATGGTGGCCAGCGGCATGGCCGACGTGGGCTACCAGTACGTCAACATTGACGATTGCTGGATGTTCGCGCCAAAACACTCCGATCCGCTGCGCGTCGGCGCGCTCCGCAACGAGCAGGGTGAAATCCGGCCCAACGGACATTTTCCGGACATGAAGGCGCTGACCGCCTACGTCCACAGCAAGGGCTTGAAGGCGGGCATCTACACTTCGCTTGGTCCCCTGACTTGTGGGGGATTCGCCGGCAGCCACGGCCACGAAGCTCAGGACGCGAAAACGTTTGCCGACTGGGGTTTTGACTTTCGCAAGTACGACTGGTGTTCCTACGGCGACATTGCCAAGGACGACCCCGCGCCGGAACTGGAGAAATTCAAGAAGCCCTACGCCCTCATGGGCCGCCTACTGCGGGAGCAATCGCGCGACATCGTGCTGAACCTATGCCAGTACGGCATGGGCAAGGTCTGGGAATGGGGCGCAGAGGTGGGCGGGCACTCCTGGCGCACGGCGGGGGACCTGGGCTTCGAACTCGACCGCATCTTCGACGTGGCGCTTGCCAACGCGAAACACGCCGAGTGGCAAAGGCCCGGTGCGTGGAATGATCCCGACTACATCCAGATCGAATACATCGGCGCCGCCCACGGCATGGGGCTGCCCCAGCCCTGCCCGCTGACGCCAAATGAACAGTACTCGTTCATGTCGCTGTGGTCGCTGATGGCTTCCCCGCTCTTTTTCAGCGGCGACATGGGCCGGCTGGACGAATTTACGATCAACGTCCTGTGCAACGCCGAGGTCATCGAAGTCAATCAAGACCCCCTGGGGCGGTGCGCGCGGGTCGTGCCGCTAACAGGCGCAAGCTTTGCGATGGTCAAAGACCTCGCAGACGGCAGCAAGGCCGTGGGTCTCTTCAACCGCGCGGAGACGACCACGGTCGTGGCCGCCTCCCTGGAGCAACTCGGACTAGCCGGGATTTGGAGGTCTCGCGATCTCTGGCGGCAGGTGGATCTCGGCCGCCTTCAGACCCGGGTTAGCGACCGGATTGGCCGGCACGGCGCGTTCATGATCCGTCTGTGGCCGGAGCCGTGACCTCGCGGTGGTCCGTCCTGACGATCACGGTTACCGCCAACGGGGCTCCCAGTCCGGCGAAGGCGTGCGTGCCCGGCCAAGATAGTCACTGATGCAGGCGACGATCTCCGGCTGGGCGGCCGCGCTGTCTTTCGTTTCGCCCGGGTCGCTCTGGAGGTCGTAAAGCACCAACGGCGCGTCGGGGCGACCGCTGCGAATGCCTTTCCAGCGGCCGGCGAAGAGCGCTGCCTGCGTAAAGCCGCCTTCGTGGAATTCCCAGTACAGGAACTCGTGCCTGGCTTGAGCGCTGTCACGCCCCTGGAGTTCGGGAACGAAGCTGACCGAGTCCAGTCCCGCAGGCACGGCCGCGCCGGCCAGTTCACAGGCCGTCGCAAACCAGTCGCCGAAGTAAGCGACATGATCGGTGGCCCGCCCGGCCTGCACCACCCCCGGCCACCACGCGATTCCCGGCACGCGAATGCCGCCATCGGTGAGGCTGCGTTTGAGGCCGCGGAAAGGGCCCACCGGCTGGAAGCGGCCGAGGTCGTGGCCGCTTTCGCCATGCGGGCCGTTGTCACTCGTGAAAAAGACGAGGGTATTTGTCGCCAGGTTCAGTTGACGCAGTTGCGCCAGCAGACGGCCGACGTAGCCGTCGAGGCGGGTGATCATTGCCGCGTGGCCCTTGTCCGGAGCAGGCCAGTCCTCGCGAGCGTAAGGCCCGTAGTCGGGCACGTGTGCGCCGTCCCCGAGCGCTCGTTTGCGTTCGTTGTTCGCGTGGGGAATTACGGGGCTCCAATAGAGGAAGAACGGCCGGTCCTGGTGGCGGGCCACAAACTTGAGCACTTCGTCGGTGAACAGATCGTCCGCGTAGAGGAGGCCGTCCGGGCTGTACCCGCCGCCCTGATCGCCCACCGGGATAAGCGGGTTTGGGAGCAGAATCTTCTCCTCGTTGCACCAAAGAAACTCCGGGAAGTGATTGTGCGCCCGGTGCTGGTTGAGATAGCCGAAGAAGTAGTCGAAGCCCTGCTTGCGCGGCAAACCGCTCTCGGCCGCGCCTTCGTCACCAAGCCCCCACTTGCCGATCAGCGCCGTCACATAGCCCGCACCTTGCAGAACGCGAGCGACGGTGACGTCCTCAGGCCGCAGAGCTTGCGCGAGCGGGTTGTTCGGGCCGGCGTTGCCGCGCACGCGGGTGCGCCCGTGATGCTGGCCAGTCATGAGGACACTGCGGGACGGCGCGCAGACGGTGGCGCCCGCATAAAAATGCGTGAAGCGCAACCCCTCCGCCGCCATTCGATCCAGATGCGGTGTCTGGATGACCTTCTGTCCGTAGCATCCCACCTCCCCCCAGCCCAGGTCGTCGGCCATGATCCAGATGAGATTCGGGCGGGGGGCCCCGTGGGCGCTCCCGGCGAAAACCGCAAACGTCAGGAGCAGAGCGCCGCACCAGCGATTTCGAATGGGCAGTCGTGGATTCATGATGGCGGCAGTGTAGCCAGCCAGCCGCATTGCCGCCAGACTTCCCGGGCGACTTGATGGGGCCGGGAATGGCCCGCTCCGAATTCCTTGCGGGGCCGCTGGCGCGGCCTAGATTCCGCTGAGGTTAACCATCTACCCGAGAGCCTTCTTATGACCATTGCCACTCAACTCGCCATCTTCCTCGAAAACCGGCCCGGCACCCTCGCGCGACTGTGCGCGGCGCTCAGCGAGGCAGGGATCAATGTGTTCGCGGTCTCTACCAGCGACACGGTGGATCACACCGTTGTCCGGATGGTGGTCAGCGATCCGCAGCGGGCGTTGTTCCTCCTTGGGGAACGCGGCACGTTGGTGGTGGAAAACGAGGTGTTGCTCCTCGAAGGCGAGAACAAGCCCGGCACCCTCGCTCGCGCGGCGGAACTGCTCGGCAAGGCGGACGTCAACATCGAATACCTCTATGCCGCCAGCAGCCCCACCGCTAAACGCGGGCTCTTGGTGCTCCGCGTCTCGGACCCCAAGAAGGCACGCCGCATTTTAAGAAAGCTCTGATGCGGGGAATTCCCGGCGAGCCGACGCCAGTCAACTTCTCCTCCGGGAAGCCGTGGCCCGCAAACACTCGCGTTTGCCGGCTGGAGGCTGACTGGCATCCCAACTCTTGAAGGTACTCAGCACGGCCGGAAAGACAGATTGCGATGGCAGTTCGAAAGAATGGCAACGCACCCCTTGATCTATGAAATCAACGCCCGGTGCTGGCTGGGCGAGTTGAGCGAAGCCCGGGGTGAGCCGGTGGACCTGGCGCATGTGCCGGAGGGCGAATTCTTGCGCTGGATGCGAATGGGCTTCACCCACGTCTGGCTGATGGGGGTGTGGGAGGTCGGACCTCGAGCCCGCGCCGAGGCGCGGGGCAGCCGCGAACTGCAGCGGGAGGGACGGACCTTGCTCGCCGGGTTTCAAAGCGCCGATCTGGCTGGATCGCCCTACGCCATCGCCGGCTACCGGGTCGCGCCGGCTTTCGGGGGGGATGAAGCCCTGCGCCGTTTCCGCCAGGAGTTGAACCGTCACGGGTTACGGCTGGTGCTCGACTTTGTTCCCAACCACCTGGGGCTGGACCACCCGTGGGTGCAGGCGCATCCGGATCGGTTTGTCCATGCCCGCAGCCCGCTGCCGGGTACGTTCCGCCAAACCGGCGGGGCGAGCACGCTTTGGATGGCCCACGGTCGTGATCCGAACTTTCCGCCCTGGCCCGATACCGTGCAACTGGATGTTCGGCGGTCCGACACCCGGGCGGCACTGATCACCGAGCTGTTGGCGGTCGCCGCGCGCTGCGATGCCATCCGCTGCGACATGGCCATGCTGGTGTTGGAGGAGGTTTTCGATCGCACTTGGGCGGGTTTTCCGCCGGCCTCGTCCCGTGCCTCCGGCGAGTTCTGGGCGGAGGCCATTCAGGCGGTCCGGGCGGTTCACCGGGATGTCGAATTGATTGCCGAGGTGTACTGGGATCTGGAACCGCGCCTGCTTTCGCTCGGGTTCGACTACGCCTACGACAAGCGGTTCTACGATCATCTCGTCACGCAGTCCCCGGCCGCGGTGGTGCAACACCTCGAATCGCAGCCGCCCGAGATGCAGGCGCGCAGCCTGCGGTTCCTCGAAAACCACGACGAGCAACGGGCGGCCCAGGTGTGGCCCGCCCGCCCGCATCAAGCGGCCGCCCTGCTGCTGCTGGGGCTGCCCGGCGCGCGCTTGCTGCATGAAGGCCAGTTGGAGGGCCTGCGACGGCGGGTGCCCGTGCAACTCAAGCGCCGGCCCACGGATCCGGGTGACCCGCAAATCACGGAGATGTATGGCAGGCTGCTGGAGGCGGTTCAGCGATCCGCTGTGGGGCGAGGCGAGGCCCGCTGGCTGCGCGCCCGCCCGTCCGCGCCGGACAACCATTCCCACCGCGCCTTCGCACTGGTTCAATGGCAGGCCCGCCCGGACGCCTTCGATCTGGTGGTCGTCAACCTCTCCCCGTCTCAGGGCCAGGCTTTCGCGCCCGTGGTTGTCCCCCCGATTGCCCAGCGATGGCGACTGAGCGGACTCCTCGGCCCCGAAGCTTACGAGCGCGACTCAGCCGACCTTCGCCAGCGCGGCCTATTCCTCGACGTGCCGGGCTACGCAACGCAGATCTTCCACTTCACGCGAGCTGGTTGAGCGGGTTCTCCGGCTTGATCCTTCGGCGGTATCGCCGGAGGCGTCCCGCCCAAGGCCCCGGTCTCAAACGCTTCGCCGGACCACGGTGTCCCGCTGTGCCCAGGCCGGATCCGCTTCCGGGTAGTCGAGATTGAAATGAAGGCCCCGGCTCTCTGGCCGCTGCATCGCGCAATTGACGATCAGTTCCGCCACGGTCGCGATGTTCCGCAACTCGAGCAGGTCGGAGGTCACCACGAAATCCCAGTAGTAGTCGCGGATCTCCGCCTGGAGATTTTGGAGCCGCTTTTCGGCCCGCTGAAGTCGCTTGTTGGTCCGCACGATGCCTACGTAGTCCCACATCAGCCGACGGATCTCGTCCCAAAGGTGCGAGATGACCACCAGCTCGTCCGGATTGTGGGCCTGGCCGGACTGCCACGGTGGCAGGTCGGTCTCGATCGGCCCTGAAACGTCCACCGCCCGAAGGGCGGCCCGGTGCGCGCAGACCAGGGCCTCCAAGAGGGAATTGCTTGCCAGCCGGTTGGCGCCGTGCAGCCCGGTGCAAGCCACCTCCCCGATCGCCCGCAAGCCGGCGATTTCGGTCTGGCCGTCCACGTCGGTGACCACGCCGCCGCACTGGTAGTGCGCCGCCGGCACCACGGGGATCATCTCCTTCGTAATGTCGAGGCCCAGTTCGAGACAGGTGCGGTAAATGTTCGGAAAGCGCTGCATGATGAAGAGCGCGGGCTTGTGCGTGATGTCGAGGTACACGTGATCGCTGCCGCTGCGCTTCATCTCGCTGTCAATCGCCCGCGCGACGATGTCCCGGGGCGCAAGCGACTTCAGCGGATGGTAGGCGTCCATGAACTCCCGCCCATCATACGTTCGCAGCACCGCCCCTTCGCCACGAACCGCCTCGCTGATAAGAAACGACTTCGCCTTCGAATGATAGAGGCAGGTGGGATGGAACTGGATGAACTCCATGTTGGCCGCGGCCGCCCCCGCCCGGTAGGCCATCGCCACGCCATCGCCCGTCGCAATGTCGGGATTCGTCGTGTACAGGTACACCTTGCCACAGCCGCCGGTGGCGAGCACCACCTGGCGCGCCGCAAACGTGCGCACCTGGCCGGACCGCTTGTCCAGCACATACGCCCCGAGACACCGATTAGGACCGGAAGCCCCCAGTTTCTGGGTGGTGATCAGATCAATCGAAATGTGATTCTCGAAGAAGCGGAGGTTCGGCTGCCGGCCCGTGGCGGCGAGCAACGCCCTTTCGATCTCGCGGCCGGTCATGTCCTTGGCGTGCAGAATACGCCGCTTTGAATGTCCCCCCTCGCGGCCGAGGTCCAGTTCGTGGCGACCCGGTTGGTTGGGAACGTTTCGCTCGGCGAACTGGACTCCCAGTTCAACCAGCTCCGCGATTCGGGCCGGCCCTTCCTGCACGATCGTTCGCACCACCTCCTCCCGACACAAGCCCGCCCCAGCCGTCAAAGTGTCGCGAACGTGCAGGTCGAAGGTGTCCTCCTGGCTCATCACCGACGCGATGCCGCCTTGGGCGTAGTTCGTATTCGACTCGGCACTGGTCTTCTTGGTCACGACCGCCACGGTTCCCCGGGCCGCGGCCTTCAAGGCGAAAAACAGGCCGGCGATTCCGCTGCCGATCACGAGGAAATCTGTCCGCTCGATCACATCTCGCATGGTTTGAACGCTTTGGCCGGTCCTGCCGGCGAACGCCCCGGAAACCTGCGCCGATGTCCGCGACGGGTCAACGACTGCCGTTGGCTGCCGGGAATGACCGGCAGCGCCCGTCGCCGTCCGTAGCGCGGGCGGGCCGAGGCAGGCTGGATCCGGGGCGAAGGCGACGTCTGGCTTGGCACCGCCGGGACCCAGCCCACGGATGGACCGCCAGTTGGCGCGGTGGCGACAGAGGTGGCGGATCGGCCATTTGCGGCGCGGCGGCGGGTTTGCGAGACTTCTCGCCCGTGCCACCTGGCCGGGCTTGCCTGCCCGCGAGCCAACGGCCACCCTCCGCACGTGCGGATGTT
>CALJWR010000309.1 GCA_937976685.1 uncultured Verrucomicrobiae bacterium | reverse complement strand
AGGAGGGTTTCGCGGAATTCGATGAGTTTTTCCATGCGTTCGTCACCGCTGGCAAGGAGGCCCTCGCTGGCCTTGTCTCGCTCGACGACGGTGCAGGTCCAGCAGCCGAAGCGGGAATGGCCGCAACTGGGCGTGCTGGTGTCAATCTGAATGGGACATTCGCCGTTGGCGGCGCTGGCGTAAAGCTTGTAGAGGGCACGGTTGTCGCCGCCCCACGGGTTCGGTTTCTGGAGCAGCCAGGCCCAGACTTCCTCGGTGGTGAGGAATTCGATGGGGTTGGAAACCCAGACGCGCGGGAGGTCGGGATGACGGTTGAGGCCGTTGCGGGTCTCGCGTCCGGCCATCGTCTGGGCGCGGCTGGAACTTTCAGCGCGGCGCGCGCCAAGGTGAAGGATGGCCTCGCTCCAGTGGCCATTGTTGAGGCGCTGCTGCACGAAATGGTTGACGGGATCAATCTTGAGACGCTGGGTGCACCACCGAAAGATGCGATTGGGCGGCGGGTAACCTCGCCCGATGATGTTGACCCAAAAGGATTGCTCGGGCGGCGGTTTGAGCAGGTGGGCTTCGATGTTCAGCCCGTGCTGCTGCGAGCAGCGGCGCATGCGGTCCAAGGTGCTTTCAACGCCTTCCGCAATGGCCGGGATTTCCACGCGGGTGTCCGTGCAAAGGATGGTGACGGGCTTGGTGCGTTGTTCCGGCGGGATGGACAGGACGGCATCGAACACAAGCGCCGCGACCATGGTGCTGTCCTTGCCACCACTGAAGCCATCGAGCCAGGGACGCGGGTCGTTGAGGTAAAGCCGGCGCAAGGAGTCCTTGATTTGTTCGCGGGTGACCGTCGCCATCGGGGGGAGGCTAGTCGCGCAGGAGAATGGGTTCAACCACGGAAGGACAGCTCTTGTCACGATCCGCAAGGCGAGTCTCGGCCGACAGCCCCGGGTGATGCCGGGCGCCCGACACCGTGGCCGGGGACAGGCCCAAATGTCGCGCCAGATCAGCCATCGTGACCGTGGCAGGACGTTCCATGCAACGGTTTGCATGAACCATGCGTTGCGTCGGGTCAAGCTTTGCCCGTGAATGGAGTCATGCGCCGATTGCTCTCTTTGGCATCTGTGGATGCCCGTAGCTGCGTTCGCCGGCGGGCTGACCAGCACCGACATCAACACGCCCGCGCGCGACACGACGCGGGAGTTGATCCCCTTCCGCACTTATGACCTTTCCGGCTTTGGCACGCAGTTCGGCACCCATGACGCCCTGGGGGGACGCGCTATCAGGAGGGAGGAAAGCTCACAAAAGACGCGAGATGGGTGGGCGGCTACATGTATTGCATTCCCACCAACAAGGTGAATGCTGACATTGCGTTTCCCCACTGCTGGGTGCGGTTGGGGCGCCGCGGCCACGAGTTCGGTGGCTACTTTGCCCAGACGGTCGGCGTGCCCACGGAAGCGGATTGGGGAAGACACCCCTTTACTTTTGTGCTGGGCAATGGGCCGCCCGGCCCGACCATACGCGACACTTGGGGCGCGCTGCCCGAGACGCTGTTGGTGGGCCTGTGTCTTGAGGCGAACGTCGAGGGCGACCCGGGCCGCGAGGCCTTCGCCAGCTTCCGCGAGATTCCCGGCCTTGAGCCGAGCGCGCCCGCCGGCCCACAGTGAGTCAAGGCGCCTCCTGCAAATTGCCAAGTAACTGACTGAATTCCGAAACTCAGTCATGCAAAACATCCGATCACTGTTGAGAAACGCCAGGCAGAGCTTGGGCCTCGCCCGCCAGTTCGATTCGCTCCTGCGCCTGTCCGCGGCAGGCCGATGCGCCGCCACCGCCTTGGCCGCCCTAGCTTGTCTTGCCGCCGAGGCAAAACCGGCACTGGAGAGCATGGATTTCAACATGCCCATGCCGGGCACCACGACCAAGATCATGGCATGTAAAGCTTTTGACCTCACGGCCTCGGGCCGGCAGTTCGGCGTTCACCGGGATCGGGACGAAGGCCGTTTCGCCTCCGTTTTCCTCGAGGGTGACTTCGATGTTTGGTGCCGGGTCGAGATGGTCACCAACGATGCCGGAAACCTCGCCACCGCAGGCTTGATGGCGCGCAAGAGTCTCAAGGATGATTCGGAGTTCATCGGCGCCCAGTTCGGTTACGACAACTACATGTTCTGCGTGCGGGGGCTGCCGGGCGGCAATCTGCACAAGCCGGACACTTTCATGTATGCCTGCGCACGGAATGTGATACGCAAAGAGGACTGCATCACTCCCTTTCCCAACTGCTGGCTGCGTCTGAAGCGCACGGGTAACGAATTCCGCGCTTGGTTTGCGGAAACCTCCGGTGTGCCCACCGACAATGACTGGGTTGCCCATGAGTTCAGGAACGCGGAAGGTGCCTGGCAGGAGCAGAAACCGCCGGTCATCCAAGACAAGGGAGGTGTGTTTCCCAAGCGGCTCTACGTTGGCTTGGCGGTGGACGCCAACGCGGAAGAAAGCGAGAAGCTGGAGACGGTCGCCCGCGCGCGCTTCCGTGACATCCAGGGGCTCGTTCCGACCGTCGCTGGCGCCGCTGCCGCCTAGCCCGCTGCCAGCGTCGAGGCCGGGCGCGTGGCTGAGGTGAGTTTCACCGCCGCCAAGCCGCACGCCGATCCGTTCAACACCGTCACGCTCTACGTGACATTCACCGACCCCGAGGGGCGCGCCTTCCGCGTCCCGGCCTTCTGGACCGGAGGCGACGTCTGGCGCGTGCGCTACAGCTCGCGTCTGCGCGGCCGGCACCAGTTTCGTAGTGAGTGCAGTGACACGGCCGAGTCCGGCCTGCATGGCAAGACGGGCGAGGTCGAAATCCTACCCTACACCGGCGACAACCCACTTTACCGCCAAGGCCCGCTCCGCGTGACCGAAGACCGCCGTCGCTTCGCCCACGCCCACGGCACGCCGTTCTTCTGGCTGGGCGACACCTGGTGGATGGGGCTGACCAAGCGTCTCCGTTGGCTCGACGAGTTCGCCGAACTCACCCGTAATCGCCGCGAGAAGGGTTTCAACGTCGTGCAGCTCACTGCCGGGCTTTATGGCGACCTCGACCAAAACTTCGACGAGCGCGCCGAGGGCGACGGCGGCTTTCCGTGGACGCAGGACTTTGCGCGCCTCCGGCCGGAGTATTTCGACGCGGCCGACGCGCGGGTCTTTTACCTGGTTGAACAAGGTCTCGTGCCGTGCGTAGTGGGGGCGTGGGGTTATTGGCTGCCTTGGCTGGGCGAGAAGAAGATGACGCAGCACTGGCGCCACCTGATCGCGCGGTGGGGCGCGCTGCCGGTGGTCTGGTGCGCCGCCGGCGAAACCACCATGCCGTGGTATCTCTCAACCAACAAAGACCCCGAGGAGAAAGCGTTGCACCGCGGCTGGACGCGGGTGATCCGCCACATCCGCGAGACGGATGCCTTCAAACGCCCCGTCACCACGCACCCACCCAACTACCGGCACTCGCAGCAGGAGGTCGAAGACCCGGCGCTGCTGGATTTCAACCTCCAGCAGAGCGGCCACGGCACGCCGCCGCCGGGCCAGGCTGCCATCGCGCTCGACGGCTGGAACCGCACGCCGGTGATGCCCACGCTTAGCGGCGAGGCGCGCTACGAGAAGCTCACTCTCAAGCCTGAGTGGGTGCCTGACGGCGCCGGTCTGCCCTCGGTGCGTGGATTGACGGAACTGGGCACGCGCGCGGCGCGGCAGGCTTTCTGGGCCCATGTGCTCAACAGCGGATGTGCCGGCCACACCTATGGCGCGAATGGCATCTTCCAAGTCAATCGCCCGGATTGGAAATTCGGCGAAGCCTTTTCGGGGCTGGACTGGGGTCAGCTTCTGTGGCGCGACGCGATGCACCTGCCCGGCTCGCGTCAAATCAGCCTCGGCGCGGCACTGCTGCGCTCAGTGCCGTGGCATCAAATTACGTCCGCCACCAACGGGTTTGCCGGCGCCACCGCCGCCGCCATCACGCCGGACGGCAAACATGCCCTGGCCTTCACTCACTCTGGCAAGGCTATTACCGTCGCCCTCGACCGGTTCCCCGGCGCGGTGAGCGCGCGCTGGTTTGATACCACCACCGGCGACACCCGCGCCGCCTCCGCCGCGCCGCTGAGTCCGCGCGGTGAGCACAGCTTCACCCCAACCGGCAAGAACGCCGCCGGCGACGCGGACTGGGTGCTGGTGCTTGCAGCGTCGTAACCGGTGGAGCAGGCTATCGGCTGTGGCACCCTTGAGGGTGCTTCGGGCATGTATTTCCCTGGCCTGTATTCAGAACGAGCTCCGGGCGGCTTCTGAAGCCGAGTTCCGCAAAGGCAGCCGAACCAATGCCGCCATCAATCCGATCTATCGTCATTACGAGTGGCCCAATGAGCCGCCCGCCGACGACCCGTTCCAGCGGTCGCGGGATATTCGGCGCATCGTCTTCAGCGGTCGCTACGCCAAGTACACCGGCGCCGACACCTGGTATTTCCAGGGGACACCGTCAACACCGCAGCCATCAAC
>CALJWR010000308.1 GCA_937976685.1 uncultured Verrucomicrobiae bacterium | reverse complement strand
CCGCGTGGCCGGGCCGAGGGCAATCAACCTGTGGCACGCCTCGAGTCGCGTGAGATCCACCCGGTCGGCCTGGAGGAAGCGCGGGAGCCAGCGCGGCGCCGTAGGATGAATCCACGCGACGACGCGGACGGCCAAACGTTGATGCACGGCGGGGCGACGTTGCAGGTCGTGAATCAGCCCGGCCACTTCGCGCGAAACGCCGGGCGGAGGAGCAGTCGCCCACCACCAACCACCCCCAACCAGCGCCACTGCTGCCGAGACCGCGCCGAAGACCGCGCGCCAACTCCGACGGCCCGCCGGGGATCGCGCGCTCGCGGGCGGCACCTCCCTGGACTCCGGACCGGTCGCCGCCGGCGGCAGGGGCGCGCTCGGGGACATCACACGATCTCCACCGGGCACTGGGGAATCGCTTCCAGAAAGGCCTGCCCGTAGCGCTTGGTGAGGACACGATTGTCGAGGACGACAATGATCCCTGTGTCCGTCTTCGTGCGGATCAAGCGACCGACCCCTTGCCGGAATTTGAGGACCGCCTCGGGCAGGGAGAAGTCCGCGAAGGCGTTGCCGCCCCGCGCTTCGATCTGTTCGATGCGGGCTTCGATCAGCGGGTGATCCGGCACGGCGAAGGGCAGGCGGGTGATGATCACGTTGCTGAGCGCCTCGCCGGGCACGTCCACGCCCTGCCAGAAACTTTCGGTGCCGAAGAGCACCGAATCCACGTCCTGCTTGAACTTCTCGAGCATCAGGGAGCGCGGCGTGCCGGTGCCCTGCACGAAACACTCGAGGCCCAGCCGGGCGAAGAACGGCGCCATTTCCGCCCCGAGCTCCTGCATCAATCGTGTGTTTGTGAAAAGGACAAACGCCTTGCCGTGGGTCTGCCGGATGAAGTGCTCGATCCAGTGGACCAGGGCCGCGCGGTAGCCGGGATCTCGCGGATCCGGCATCTTGCCCACCACGTAGAGCCGCATCTGCCGCGCGTAGTCGAAGGGCGCACCCACTTGGAGGAGCGTGGCTTCCTCGGCGCCCACCCGGTGGGCGAAATAGTTCAGGCCATCGCGGCGCCCCGGCTGCGCCTTGCAGGACCGGCCCAACTGGCGAATGTCCATCCCGAGCGTCGCACTGGTCAGGATCACCGAGGTGTCGCTGCCGAAAAGCCGCCGGCGCAGGAAATTCGCCACGTCCACGGGCGCCGCGTTGAGGGTGAGGTTTTGCTGGGCCCGGCCGCCGCGTTCGACCCAATAGACGTGGTCGTCCTCGGACTGGCTGAGAAACGTGGCCACCGCGTCGCGCAATTCCGCCAGCCGGCGGTTGCACTCCAGCAGTTCGCTGCCGGTGTCGCTGTCCTCGGTCAGCTTGACCAGTTCGCTCACCGATTCCCGCACCCGTTGCAGGGAGAGAGTGAGCGTGTCCTCCACCAGTTCGGGACGGCGGATCCGGAGTTCAGACCAGGAGCGACCGCGTGGCGGAGAGTCGGCCTCCTCACGGCCGCGGCTGCGTGGCGTGGCGTGGGCCTCCCGGTCGCCGCGCTGGCGGGCCAGGGCTTCACAAGCCTGCTCCACGGCCGCGAAGAACTCAGTGCTCTTGCTGTACGCTTCGGAGACCAGCCCCACCGCCTTGCCCTGACGCAGCGTGGCCAGCAGCCCCTTGCCGGTCTTCTCGTTCCAGAGGCGTTGCAGGTTAAACCGAAGCTGCCCGCTGGACACGCTTACGCCGATGTGCCGGGCGGCGACCTGTTCGAGCGTGTGGGCTTCGTCGAAGACCACGAAATCGTTCTTGAACAGCACCCCGCCGTCCACTTCCTCGTCGAGACCGCCGAGATGCAGGAAGAACAGCGTGTGGTTCAACACCAGGACATCGGCGGAAAGGATTCGACCGCGCACCTCCTGAAAAAAGCACGGTTGCCCGCCGGCCTTGATGAACTCGGATTGGTGGCCGCACTTCTTGGGCGAACACAGCCCGCGCTCCGAGCAAACCTGCGCCCAGACCTTTGGGTCCGGTTCGGTCTCGAAGTCCGACAGGCTGCCGTCGCGCGTCGTCCTGGACCACTCATAGATGCGCTCCAGCTCCTTCTGCTCGGGTCCGGTGAACAGGCTGTCGGCCTGTTGGATGGCCTTCTGGAGGCGGCGGGTGCAGAGGTAATTCTGCCGGCCCTTGAGCATCGTGAAGCTGAAGCGCACGGGGAGAATCCGCGCCAAAAGCGGCAGGTCTTTTTCGGTGAGTTGCTCCTGCAGGTTGATCGTGTGCGTGGAGATGACCGCCTTTTTGCCCTCGGCCACGGCGAAGAGGATGGCCGGCACCAGGTAGGCCAGGCTCTTGCCCACGCCGGTGCCGGCCTCGACGGCCAGGTGTTGTTGGTTCAACAGCGCCTCCGCCACGGCCACGGCCATCTGCTGCTGTTGGGGGCGGAACTCGAAATTCTTCGCCTGCGCGAGCAGTCCTTCCGGCGAAAAGATATGCCGCACCCGGTCAACCAGGTTGGCGGCGCCGGCAGGAATGGGCTCGATGACACTGATCACGGCGGACGACGAATCTGAGAAGCGAGGGCCGACAAGTCAACCGGCCCGGCGGACCGATCACTCCAGCCCAAACAACCGCCCCAGGCGGAACGTGGCGAAGGCGAACAGCCAGGCCAGCGCGCCCATGTAGGCCCACTGAAACAGCGGCCAGCGCCAGCCCAGGGTTTCCCGGCGCACGACCACGACCGTGCTGACGCACTGCAACGCGAGCACGTAAAAAACCATCAGGGTCAGGCCGGTCAGGGTGGAGTACACGGGACGGCCGTCGGGGCGACGCTGGTCGCGCAAGGTCTCCGCCAGCGTCCGCACGGCCTCGTCGGCGTCGGCGCTGCCCAGGTTGTACACCACGGACATGGTGCTCACGAACACCTCCCGGGCCGCAAACGAGGACACGATGCCGATGCCAATCTTCCAGTCGAACCCGAGCGGCGCGATGACGGGCTCGATCATCCGGCCCAGCCGGCCGGCGAAGCTGTTTTGCAGACGCGCCCCGGCCTCCTCACGGTCGAGGGCCGTCCATTGTTCAACCAGGTCGGCCGCCGCCGCGGGGGCGAGGAGGGCGTCGCCAGCCGGCGCGGGCGGGGTCGCGCGCAGCCTGGCGATGGTGTCGGCGGCGGCAGCGGGCGTGTCCACGGTAGGGTCGAGTTGTTGCGCCAGGCTCACCCGCCGGGCGTCGTATTCAGCGGCCAATTGCGCACTGCGCGGGTAGGTGGCCAGCGCCCAGAGGACGATATTGATGGCGAGGATGATGGTCCCGGCGTTGCGGAGGAACTGGTTGGCGCGGTCCCAGATGTGTCGGGCCAGCGCTCGGAGGGAAGGGCGCTTGTAGGGCGGCAGCTCCATGATCAGCAACGGGGTTTCGCCGCGCAGGAGGGTCTTTTTGAGGACCCACGCCGAGATGAGGGCCACCGTGATGCCGAGCAGGTACATCCCCAGCATGGTCAAGCCGGGCAGTTTGAGAAACCCGAGGACCCGGACCTCGGGAATGCAGGCGGCGATGAGCAGGGTGTACACCGGCAGGCGCGCGGAGCAGCTCATGAGGGGCGCGATCAGGATGGTCACCAACCGGTCGCGCGGGCTTTCGATGGTGCGGGTGGACAGGATCCCGGGGATGGCGCAGGCGAAGGAACTCAGCATCGGGATGAAGCTCTTGCCGTGCAGTCCCACCTTGCTCATCAAGCGATCCATCAGGAAGGCGGCGCGCGCCATGTAACCGGTGTCTTCGAGCAGGCCAATGAACAGGAACAGCAGGCAGATCTGCGGCAGGAACACGATGACCGCCCCGACACCCGCGATGACGCCGTCCACCAGCAGACTCTGGAGATCGCCGGCAGGGAGCAGCCCGGCCACCCGTTCGCCGACCCAGGCCACGCCGTGTTCGAGGGCTTCCATCGGGAACCGGGCGAACTGGAAGATGCTCTGGAACATCAGCGCCATCACGCCGAGGAAAATGAGGCTGCCCCAGACGCGGTGGGTGACGACGCGGTCCAGGCGATCGCTGAACGTGTCGCCGGCGATCGGAGTTTCGGTGACCACCCGCTGGTGAATCGCGGAGGCTTGCGCGTAACGGCTCTCGATGGGGGCGCTGCGCCAGTCCACCCCCGCGGCGTCCAGCCTCTCCCGGGCGGCGAGCACGGCCTCGGTCAGCGCCGGGCCGCCAGCCTGCGCGTTGTGGGCGAGGTTGCGCTCGTCGGTCAACAGCAGCAGTGCTTCCGTCGGCGCCAGTCGGACCCGCGCGGGCTGCAACGCGAGCAGGCGTCGTTCGAGATCCGCCACCTCTCGCTGCATGGCGGGCGGCAGGCCGGGCTTCGTCAAGGCGATTGGCGAAGGTCCCGCGGTCGCCGCACGGGTCGCGCGCAAGAGGTGCTCGCGCAGCGAGCCGATGCCGTCGCGGCGGTTGGCGACGAGCGGGAAGACCGGAACGCCCAATTCGCGGGCGAGGGCCGGCGCGTTGACGTGGTGGCCGTGCGTCTGCGCCACGTCGGTCATGTTCAGCGCGACCACGGAGGGATAGC
>CALJWR010000307.1 GCA_937976685.1 uncultured Verrucomicrobiae bacterium | reverse complement strand
CGGCGGCCGCGAACAGGAACTCGGTGCCGGTGAACGTCGAGCCGAACCAGCGGTACGTCGCCTGCAACTGGCGGTCGTTGTGCGGCCCCAGCCAGAACACGACGCACGACAGGAAGACCGCGCCGACCGACGCGGCACAGGTTAGCCCGCGCTGCGCGAGCACGCCTTGCAGAGGCCGGTCGGCCACTCCGGAATTCGCCACCGTCGACTTCGGGTTGTCGGCCGCAGTATCGCCCGCGTTCACGCGGACCCGCCAAACGAAAAGCCCCGCGATGCGGGGCTTTCGGCCTGCGTCGAGACGCCCGTCAGGCGTGCTGCAGAGGGCGCTGCCGGCGCCCGCGGAACGCCATGCCCATCATGCCGAGACCCAGCAGCGTGAGCATGCTCGTGCCCGGTGTCGACACGTTGCCCGCCGAGCCGTTCGAGCCTGTCGAACCCGTGGAACCCGTCGAGCCGCTCGACCCGCCGATGCCGCAAGTGGTGGCAGAGTTGTACGACTGCGTCGTCGTGCCGTCGAACGTGGCGACGACGCAGTCGAGCCGCACCTGCGCGGTGGTCGGCGCGGAGAACTGGATGTAGATGACGTCCTTGAACTTGTCACCGAACGTCACGATGTAGCCGGTCTGGTTCGTCAACAGGCCAGCCATCTGGCCTGCGTTTGTACCCTCATAGAACGTTACGTCTGGTGCCCCAGAGGTATCCCAGGACGTGCCCATCGCAAAGGTGAACGACACGTTGTTGCTGCCCGTGACCGTGATCGCGTTCTTAGCGCCCGTTCCCTTCCCTGTCAGCAGGAAATAGAACGAATCCAGCGTGAACAGCTCCGTGCCGGACACGATGGGGTCATCATTCGACGATCCTTGGCTCTGCGGCCCCGTCGACGGGCGGGTCATCTTGGGTAGTACGCCCTGCTTGCCTTCGATCACGCAACTGCCGTTGCCACCGTTCGTCGAGTCGGCGCAGAGCGACGACGATTGCAGGTTGGTCGGATCGAACAGAAAATTCCCGTCGACGTCGCTGTACCACTTCCAGCCGTTCTTGGCGTCGTCGAAGTGAATGAGCTGCGTAACCAGCGCGGCATTCGCCGCTAGCGGCACCGCCAGCATCCCGGCGGCCAGAGCCGACAGGGCCTTGACCTGCATCCTGTTCATTGCGCGTGTCCTCCGAGTGATCGCTTTCAGGTACGTGCACATTGAAGCAACGTCCGTGCCACACCATGCAATGGCCTTCGAATTAACAACTTACATCCAGGACGTGCCTCCTCGCCGTGTACTCGCAGGCGTATTCGTAAAAGGAACCGACGCCAAGGCGATGTCCCGGGGCGGCATGGGGTCAGGTCCAGAATGCCAACCCCGGCAGCCGGGGTAGCTGGCCATGCGGGTTGCCGGCGCGAGCAATCTCATGACCCCAGCTTGGGACTCAGGTCCGAGCTTTTCAGACCCGCGCGAGCTCGGGGTCCGAGCTCGGGGTCAGGTCTCAAACATTAAGCCCGGCAGCTGGGGTGTCTGACCATGCGCCGTCGCCAGCGCGAGCCCTTCCGCGGCGGCAGCCTGGCACTCGGGTACGAACCTTCAACAACCGCGCGTGGCAGCCGGGACATGCCCAGTAAGGCCCCGGCCGCATCGCCGCCGCTCGCAACCTGTGCTCCCCACTGAACTGGGCCCTCCTCCGCAGCGCCACTCGGCGGGATGTCCTCGACGACGGCGGGTGCCCCGCATGATCGTCGGCAAGCATCGCCGACGGCGCGCGATGCGGATGAAACATCGATCACGTCTGCGAGCGGAGCCTGGTCCTGGCACTGCACGGTGCCCTGCTGTGGCGTTGCGCCACGTCAAGTCTCAGCGGCTTGATGCATGCAAGCATTTTCTGGACTAGGTCAACGCAGTAGTCGAAGGAGGGGGTTCATGCGTCGAATCATTGCAGTGTTCGCCATCAGCGCTTTGGTCGCCGCTTGCGGTAGTACGTCGCAGATCCGCCAGCCCATCGAGCCCGTGAGCGCCGCGACTGCGGTCTTCTCTGTCGACAAGCCCGTCAACGCGGTTCCCAAGGACAGCGACCAGCCGGCCGAGCACTTCCTGAACGCGATGACCAGTTACCTCAAGAACGAGCTCGCAAAGAACGGTCGCCTGGCCAAGGAGGGGGACGACGCCCTGAAGGTCGACATCAAGGTCACTGAATTCCGGATGCGATCAGGCATCTCCCGCATGATGTTCGGGATACTCGCCGGCAAGGACGGCATCGCCTCCGAGGTGTCGGTACGTGACAGCCCGCAGAAGGTGCTCGGCAGCTCGACGGTGTCGACGTTCAACGTCATGGCCGTTGGCGGTGAAGAAGACATCGCACTCATGCACGCGGAGGAGAGCACCAAGACGTTGCTGGAACGGCTCAAGGCCAGGCAAGAGCAAGGTCGATAGGCAAGCAGGCCATCGCCCACGCGCTGCGAAAGCGGGTCTTGGCTTGGTCAATGCCGTCCGTTGTCCGGGCCACGCGAATTCACCGATGCCACGGCCTGGTCAGAGTGGACCGGCTCAGCGGTGGAGTTGTCCGCCGCACGCTCAAGCAAGGGGCCGAAGGATTTCCGGAGCGGAATCCGTGCTCGCCTCGGCTACGGTGCTGCGACGGGCCAACCCGGGTCTCGTTGATGGCCATCTGCGCAGATCGAAGGATCCAAAGACTGGGGGCCAGCAGATGCCTTCTCGACCAGCCCTTCGCCGCGATCCCCCGGCGCCGGATTGCCCGGGTTCTTCGTGACGCCGGCGTGACGGTCGCGGGCGGCCCCGGAACGGACCGTTGGCCTCTAATTGCGCAGCGGGCCCACATCGTCGTGACGGAGTGCCGCCTGGACCCCTCGCGCCACCCATTCGCGGGGATGACTGGCCGCCGGGGCTCGGGCAGCATCCTGCCCGCCAAGTGTCAATTCCATCGACAGCCGGCGACGGCGTCGGTGGCGCGAATTGAGCGGCTCGCGGAGCAGTCGATGATCCGCATCTTCA
>CALJWR010000306.1 GCA_937976685.1 uncultured Verrucomicrobiae bacterium | reverse complement strand
ACGCCGAACCGGAAGCCAAACGCCTCGCCCTGAACGACCGCAGGCGGAAACGCGGGCCGCGATGAGCTTTTTCAACGCTCTGCACTATGCGCCCGGCCGGCGGGGGCGCTGGCCATTACGGCGCTTCGCGTGCCACAGCCTACAACGACGGGACGGCCGGCGGGGGCGCCGGCCGCTACCCTTCGAGTCGATTGCGTTGCCCGATCCGCCCGGCCGGCGGGGGCGCCGACGGCTATATTGCTGCGCGTTGCCGGATCGCGGACTTCGTCAGTCTGCTTCCTGTGTTTCCTGGCGCGCTGGGCGTCTTGGCGGTTCAGTTCGTCCATCCCGACCAACAAGGCATACCCACCCCGAAAGCCTGCGGGGGCACCGAACGCCAAGGCGTGGCCAAGTTATGGCTAAGTGATGGCGTGCTTTACCCAGAACGAAAGAGGACTCACGCCAGGTCCGGACGTAAGTCCTTTTTCATCTGGGTTTATTTACTCGGGTTGCCTGCCCGGACTTCAAACGGAAACCCCAAGTCATCGCCCCGTTGACGTCCGTGTTCCTCAAACCACCTGAGCCGTACCTCCTGAGGGCTGCCCGTATTCTACGCGAATCGGCCTGATCCGCCATACCAAACCATGTCCCCGGGGTCATTCTAAGGGTCATCGGGGTCACGGCAAATGTCCCCGGGGCCAGTCAGTCCTCTACATTATCTGTTTTGCCGAGTTGCTTTTTGACGCGCTCCAGAATCTCTTTTCGTTCGTCGGCTGAGAGTTGCTGGAGCGGCTTTGCTGTGCTTCCCTGAACGGGGAGCAGCGTCGGGTCCCCAGAGGAGTCACGCCCGATGATGTAGCCTGGATCGCCCTCCACAACCAAAAACTTGATTTTCGCCAAGCAGTTCGGGCAAACGACGAATTCATTCTTGGGAGGGGGCGTGATGGGTACAGTCCCACCGCAGTTGCATTTCAAGTGAAAGGTCTGCCCCTCCTTGAGGGCTGCTCCTGCAATGAATGTGTACAGATCGTATTCCACTGAACTCATCCTTCCTTCCTGGCGTTGCTGAACACTATGGCCGCCCGTATCTACGCGAAACGGGCTTGATCCCGCTACTTCCCACCATCTGCGGTGAATTTGTCGAAGGCGTTCTTCAGGGCATCGCTGTAGGGGAGCAAGAAACTCCCAGAATCTGCATTGCCCAGAAGAACCACGCCGCTCTTCTCCAACCAGCGTTTCCCCAGCAAGTAGGCCACGTAAGCATCGAATTCGTCGTCGTTGTTCGGATCGCGGGGTGGTTTGTCTGCTGCGGCAATTGCCTTTACCAAACTCCATAGGGTGGTCAGAACACTGAGGTCCTTCTTATATTCCCATGGACCATTCGAGTGGGATGCACGACACCAAAGCCATATCGCGACAGCCGGGTGCACTTCCACGACGAAATTGCCCGCCTTTTCGGGAGCAGTTCCTTCTGAACATAAAGTGAACACCGATTCTTCGGAAGATGAACGGGGCGTTGTCAACCGTGGGAACCCCAAAGAAGCTTGGGTGACAGCCCAATGCGGACAACCTACATAGGATCGAACGCTAATCCCCTTGGGTGTGGTATATTCGGGAGCTGTCTGGAAAAACCTTTCGATGCGACGTTCATAGAAACACCCATCAACACCGACCTTGCCGGAGGTGAGCGGAGCATCCCAGCAGAGGATGATGCCTCCCACTTCGCCTGCTGCCAGCTCAGCAACCTTAGCGGGCAGCTTGTGTGCTGGCACAGACTCCCAAGTGGTGCCATCAAATAGGGTTGCGGCCTTCTTGGGAGCCGGATCAACACCAATGACTTTCACCAGTCTGCTCTCCTTATGCCTTCCGCCGGTAGAACCCCGGATGTGGCTTGCGGACGTATTCGATGCGGCCGCGTGCCGCAAGGTCCGACAGGTCTCGCTTGGCGGTCTTGGCGCTAATGTCGTACTTCTCCTCCAGCCGGGCGCGCGTCACATCCTGCCCCTTGCCGGTCTGGGCCAGAACCCACTTTTGACGCTCGTTCAGGCCATCCATGTCCCCGGGGGCATTCGCGGGGACAGCGGGGACACCGGCTTTGTCCCCAGGGACATTCGCAGGGTCATCCGCAATGTCCCCGTCGCCGGTCCCGTCCCGGACAGTGATCTTCTCGTCGTTCAGGTGGTATCCCTGATCGTCCCGGACCAGGACATCATGCTCCTCGCAGATCAGATTCAGGTGCTTCTTGAGCCGCGTCTTGATGTTGTCCCGGAACGTCTTCGCGCAGCCGGTGATCGTACCGATCACGATGGGCGCGTTCGCGGCCTTCCCGATCCGGTTGGCCAGTTCCTCACCGCCGATCCTGACGAATCGATCCCGTCTCTTCTCCCGCAGCATGTCGAGCATGCGACGGCAATGGCCCAGCCCCGATTCGGAGAGAACCTTCACTCCGCAGAGTTCCACCTTGTTCGGGTAGAAGACCAGTTCGCCCGCAGTAAAAGCCTGCGGCTGGGCGTTCCTGGTCGGTTTGGCTGTTGCGGGTCTGGCGGCAAGTACGGACGCGGCACCGTTTGGCTGCCCCGATTGACGGGCCAGCGCGTCGCGGACCGCCTTTTCCAACGTGTGGCCGGTTTCGGGGAACGGCTTCTTGATGAAGTCGTTCGCGCCGTTGCCACGGAGGACTGCGGTGGCCAGGTCGGGGCTGTCGTGACCATGGGCGGTGATCACAATGATCTGCGTGTACTCGTATCCGGCAGTCGCGCGTATCTCCTTCAGCAAGTTCTGGCCGTATTGCTTCAAGGGTTTCTTGCCATACTGCAATGGTATTTCCAGGTCGAGCAGGATGAAGGCGTAGGCGTGCTTCTGGATATGCGCCCGGGCGTCGTTCTGGCACGTGACGCAGTCGCAGGTGTGGCCCAGGGACTCCAGACGGTCCTTAACGTCTTCGAGAATGTCGGGGTCGTCATCAATGACGAGGGCGTGGTGTTTCATGATGGATTCGCCCCCTCCGCTTCGATGGGTAACGTGATCGTCACGGTCGTGCCCTTGCCCTCTTCGCTGTCGATGCCCAGATCGCCGCCGTGATCGATGATCCTGCGTCTGGCGATGGGCAGGCCGAATCCCGTGCCGTGGGTCTTCTTGGACGTGCCGCCAGGCACGAACTCCCGCACCTTGGCCAGCTCCTCCTTGTTCAAGCCCATGCCGTTATCCCGGATCACGATCTCGACCCGGTCCTCGCCCACCATTCGGCCTCGAATCTCAACGGCTCCATCGCGGAAGGTGTCCGGCCCCATGGAGAACGCCTCGTAGGCGTTCTTGATCACGTTGGCGACAGCGGCCACGATCTGCTGACGGGATATGTCGAAGCTGATGTTCTCGGGTACGTCGACGTTGACCGCAATGCCCGATGCGTTCCGGCCCGTAGCTTTGAAAAGGTCCCTGACGACTCCGTGGGCCTCGTCTACGATGTCCAGGAGACGTTCCCTCCTGCGCTCGACCGGCGTCGGCTGCGAATAGTGCCGCATGTCCTCCAGCAACCGCTCCAGGATGGCAATGCGCTCCTTCATCGTGGATAGGTTCTTGCGGAAGAGCTTCGGATCGAGGTTTCCCTCGTCCAGGTGTCCCAGGAGGCCGGTAACGCTTGACTTGAGCGGGGTGATGAGGCCGCGCATGTCGTGAACCGTGGCCCCGGCCAGGATGTCATACAGGCGCTCGGCCATACGGCGGGCCTTCTCAGCCGCCACCTTGCCGTGAATCTTCTCCATCGAGTCGTACTGGGTCTGGACCTCGTCGAGGCCCTTCCAGCGCTGCTCGTCCGCGCGTTGTCCCCGGCGACGCCGGTCCAACGCCCGTTCGGCAGCCTTGCGCACAAAGGAGTTGCTGTCGGCCGAAAGTTTCGCCGCGAGGCGAGGAAACTCATCTTCGGGGAGGAGCAGGAGACAGTCCGCGATGTCGCTGCGGACCTCCCATTTGGGGTCGTCCGCCAGCAGGAAGACCAGGGACAGGACTGCCTCCGACGCGCCGTCCGAGGCCAGACGTCCGGCCAGGGATTGCGCCAGGGTGCGCCGATCCGGCCATGGAATTGCGTCGCCGTCTGTCCGCAACCGCCGGAGCGCCTCGTCGATCCCCAGGATGTTCCGTTCTTCAGCCATCAGTACGAATACCTATCCCGGCGCTGTTCGAAGGCTTCCTTGCCGCCCTCAAGCAGCCGCACGATGTCATCCCTGCATTCATCGACAGTCCCTTCGTTGGCCTTGCGGGCGCTGGTGCCGTCCGAATCCAGAACGAACACCTTCTCCGCGTCGCCCAGCACGGGGATGTTCGGGTTGTGGGTGATGAACACCAGCTGGCGCTTCTTCTTCACCTTCCGGATGCTGTCGACGACGGTCTCGAACACAAACCGGTTGTCCAGGTTGTCCTCCGGCTGGTCGATCAAGAGCGGGTGTTCGGTCTCCAGCAGCAGGATCGGAAGTATGCTCGTGCACTTCTGGCCGGTGGACAAAGACGTCGTCTCCTTGTACTTCCCGCCGTCGTTCAACTCGATCTTGGGCAGATCGATCAACTCCACCGTCTCCAGCTCGAAGAGCAGGTCCGAGCCGGAAAGCTGCACCAGGACCTTGGCCGCCTGGTCAGCGTTCAACTCCGCCTTGCTGGCGAGCGTGTTGGCGTCCTTCTCCTTCACGACCTTGGTAAGGTCCGATGGCCAGAACGCATTGACGATCTTCTGGGCCACTTGGCCACGCCGCACCTTGGCCTCCCGCAACCCGTTCTCCAGGAGGCCGCGGTACTCCTCGGGATTGCCGTACTGCTCGATGCTCACCTTTATCGCTGGCGATAGGTTGGCATTGATGTGGTCCACGATCTTCTTGCGCACCTGGAACCGCTCGTCGCGGAGTTCGGACAGTCCCTGGAGTAGAGCGGCCCGCTTTTCGCGCAACGCCTTCTGCTGCTGTTCGGTCTCCGCCTTCTGCCGCTCCTTGGCCTTGAGATCGTTGCGCAGCTTCTCCAGCCGGGAACGCTCCGTCGCCTTGCCCTGTGCTTCTTTGTGCTTCTCGATCAACTCGCGGAACTTGAGTTCCTGCTCCTTGTGGGCCGTGTCGAGCTTCGATCCTCGCGCGGCCAGGTCCCGCTGCTCCCGCTCGATGCGGGACCGTGCCTCCTGAAGCAGTTTATCCACGTCGCCGCCGCAGGCACGTAACCCGTTGAGGATTTCGCGTAGCGTCTCTGCGTTCGGCCCGGCCATCATGTCCTTCTCGCCGAGCGTCTCAGTCCGTAGGCTAATCCGACCGATCAGTTCGGCCAGCTCCCGCGACACGTCGTCCAGAAGCTCAGTGGCCCCCTGGACCATCCGCTTCTCCCGGTCACGCAGGGCCTTCAGTTCATGGGCTTTGTCGATTCCCTTGGAATCGTCCCCGCCTTCGCCCTTGTAGGCCTTCAGCTTCTCCTCGATGCTTGGCAGGGCACCGAGCTCCTCCTCGAGCGAGGCCTTCTTGTCATCCAGCGGGACTATGTTGCTGGCGTTTGCGGCCAAATCCGCCTTGGCGCTCTTGATTCGGCGCTCAATTTCCGCGATCTTCTCGGCTTCGAAGCTGTCGATCAGGTCCAGCTGGGACAACGCGCGGTCGGCAATGCTTTCGACCTCGTTCTGGCTGTAGATGTCCGCTCGGAAGAATCCGCCCGTTCGAAGTGTGATATCGGTGGGCTTCCCGTCTTCGGTAAGGACGATGGGTTCGTCACCGACAGACCGGCTGATGATGTAGGATAGGCCGTCCTTGGTCTCGATGCCCAGCTGGATGCGGCCACCCCCCAAGTTGCGCTCCACCAGGGATTCGATCCGTTTGCTCTCGGCGCTGTCGCCAGGCATTTCGCCCAGGGCGTAGCGCACGAATTCCAGGATCGTGGTCTTGCCCGTGCCGCGTGCGCCGATGATACAGTTTAGCCCGTCAACCAGTTCGAACGTCTGGCCATCGAGGAAGCCACCTATGATCGCGAGCGATTTCAGGCGGTGCGAAATCGTCTTGGGCTTTTCGTCTATCATTCGGATTCCTCCGTTATTGTCTCCGGGTCTTCCGCGTCCACGCTCTGAACCAAGGTCTCCATAGCGGAGTAGTGGGCTCCATCCTCGGCCTTCATCAGTTCCAGAAGGTCCTTCAGGATGGCCTGTGCTTCGCTCAGCAATGAGAGGTCATGTTCCGGCTCGCCAAGGGCGCTGTTATGCGAATGTGTGTGAAGAAAACGGATGATCCGTATCTTCTTCGTTTCGTCGAACGCCAGCAGTTTGAGCTTCTGCCACAACTCACCAGACATCTGTGGCTGGCGAAATGCCAGGAACGCCTCCAGAAGTCTTCTTGAAAGGTTCGGGAGGGCGTAACTCTCCTCTAAACTCGGAGGCGTTGTCGCCGTGGCCATCGTGTGGACATAGGAGAACAGGTAGTGATACTCCGACTCAAACCGCTCCAATAGGCGATCCAGCCATCGCAGGCTGGCATGCCTTCCATCTGTCTTGTGAATACAGTCAAGCATGTAGAACCGCGCTGGCCTTTGACCAATGTGCTTCTTCTTTTGGCCCTTGAGGTGGTGAAACCAGTTGCGCACTTGTCGAAAGAACGTGAAGTTGTGGGTGAGGATGATCAGTTGCGCGGCGTCCTGGGTCCGCCCCCGTATGAACCCGAAAGCGGAGTACAACGCATTGGCGTCAAGGCTGGACACTGGGTCATCGAGGACAACCACAGTTTTGGACAGATCGACGCGCCGATCCTGGAGGGACTTGAGGAAGTAGAGAAGAGCGATGGCGGTGGTCTCTCCTTCACTCAACGCCTCGGCCCGAACGTCGCGACGGTTGATTGCATATCCTGCATCCTTCGTTTCTAGTCGCAGTTCATCATGACCGAGGTAGCTGTGCAGCTCCTGGTTCAACTCCTCGGCGGGTTGCCGATGGTCGACGATTTCACGCTCCAAGCGGGCAATCTCGCCAGTAATCCGCTCTACTTCGGCGCTTGCCGCCTCAACAGCTTGCTCGGCAGTCTGGGCGGCATCTCTGAGTTCGATGAATCGATCTATGTTGCTCGCCACCGAATCGGCTTCCAGCCTCTGCCGAGCCGAGTCGATGCGTCCCTGAAAATCGTCACTTGCCTGGTTATGCTTCCCGATGACTTCGTTAATGGAGTCAATTGCGGTAGCATCCGGTTGCACGACGGTCTCGTTCAGGCGCATCACCTCGAAAGGTCGCGATCTCTTCTCTGATAGGGTCGTTGCCAACATGTTGAGCGACTGCTTTACTCTCTGCAGTTCGGCCTCTGTTGCGGACTTGGCGGCTCCGTACTCAGTAACGAGGTCGTCATATATCTGGGCGGGATTGGGGAGCGCCAAGTTGGAGGCGTCAGTCAGTGCTTGAATGTCGTTGACCTTCTGATCGATCTTCCCGAGGAACTCCTCGTATTCGGTGCTGAAGTGGGCCTCCAGTGCCGCCAAACGATCCTTGGGCATGGGCTGGGTACAGAACAGACACTTGTCCGCATGGCGCTCCCGATGGTGGCTAAGCCCCTGGTGAACCCACGATGCAAGCGGCGCGTCATCCTTGAGAACCGCTATAGCAGAGGAAACCACGGTGGCCGACAGGAGTTGGGATGTTTCATCGGAGAGCTTCTGTAGGTCAGGGAACTGATAGGTGATGGTCTGCAGCTTCGCCTTGAGCGTTGCCTTGTGTTGGGCCAATAGTTTGCCGCGTGTATCGTCGTCCAGTCGATGTGAGGCGGCGTCGCCAGCTGTCGCCATCTCTCCGGCCCGTTTGGCGAAAATGCCCTTGTCGTAATTGTTGTACGCGCTTCGCCCACTTGACCTGAGCGTGTCCTTGATGACCTTTGCCTGGTCAATGCAGAACCGATCCCTGGCATTCTCTGCCGAAGACTTCTTCTGGCGCTCGGTCGTCAACATGCCCTGCGATGCCTCACGGCGTACCTTGAGGGACTCGACTTCCCTCTGCTTTTCGACATTCTGCTTGCCAAGAATGAAGATTGGCGCAACGTCACCGCTGGCAGGAAATACGCTCTCCCTTACGAAATCCCGATTGAACACCCGCACGCAAAGGCTCACTTGAGAAAAGTCGCCGCTTCTGACCTCTTGGCCGCCGATAGTTACGGTCGCTTCACCCGCTGGGAGCGGGGTTTTGTTCTCCAATGCTCGGAACAGTCTGCTCAGGGTGGTCTTGCCCGATCCGTTCCAGCCGTAGATCAGGTTGTACCGTCCGAAGTCCGATAGGTCACTCGGCCATGAAAAGTCGCGGAAGACTCCGCAATCGCGCATTCTTGTGATGCGGGTCACGGTCATTTCTGGTCTCCCGGTTGTCGTCTGAAAGTTGACATCTTGTCTGCGAACGCGCCGTAGTCATTCGCCACCGTGAACTCGACGCCGGTCTCAAGCGCCTTGAAATGCTCCCGGCCGCAGTCAATCTTAGCCTGCTCGGTCGGTCGCAAGGCGTCCGCGAACAACAGCGTGCCCTTGGTCTCCACGACGAAGTAAAGGCGTTCCTGGCCTTCCTGCTCGACAAGCACGGCCCAGTCGGGATTGTAACTGCCAAGGGGCGTGGGAACCGTGAACCACCCTGGGAGCTTGGCGTAGACCTTGATCGCGGAGTTCTTTTCCAGTTGGTCTGCGAAAGCGGCCTCGGTGTCGGAGTCGTAGACAACCTGCTCATAGACGGCCTTTTTGGCGTCGAGAAGATTCTTCAGGTAGCCCGTCAATTCCTCCTGTTCGAACAATTCCTGCGCGTAGTAGTGTTCGTCACCAAGGCGCTGGTACTTGATCCCGTCCACGATCGCCAGCCGCTTGCAGCGGTTGATGGCCTCCGCCGCCAGATCGATGAACTGCTGCGGGTTGCGCCTGAAGTCATCGAGGCGACCGCCTCCGACCAGGATGCGATGAATCGTTCGTCGGGTAAGCTGCGTCCGGTCCTGAAGTTCGGTCAGGAGATCGGGCAGTTCGATGTCTCCCTCGTCCAACACGACGGTGGCCGCTCCCTCGCGCTCGGTCGCCTCAACCCCCGCCTTGCCGATGGCGATATCCGCCTTGCGCCACTGCAGCCTGGGTTTCGGGATTGGCGGCGCGTCGCGCAGTGCCCCGCAGCAGCTCTCGACCAGCCTTTCGTTATCGAAATTTACCCGGTAGGTAGTCTTGTGTTTGATGCGGTTCCACAACGCCTTGAATTCTTCACTAAGGTAGACCTCTTTGCGAACACGCACTTGGCGACGCTCGTCGGCGTTTTTGATCTCCAGCCGACCGGCGAGTTTCTTGAGCGTTTGAACGATCTGTTCCTTTTGCGCCTGGAACTCCGCCGGAAGCGCCAGCGTGCCGTCCTTCAGCGCTTGCTTGAGGACGTCCTGTACCTTGCCCCTGACGTCGATCATTCCTTGTGTCTTGAGATGGTTCCACAGCGCTTCCGATTTCTCAAAGCCGAGCGGCGTCACCTTGCCGTCCGCGCCGGTCACGGTGACGGCGGCGAACTGGTGCTTCTCGACGATGCCGAAGCGGATGCCGGTGTCTTCCTCGATTTCCTTCTGCAGGTTTTCGGCAAACTGCTCGTAACTCTCGGTGGCTACCACGGTGAGCGTGTTGACCTCAAAACCGCGCACCCGCTCGCCATTTTGGTTGACGCATAGCCGCAGTCCCCGGCCAATAGTCTGCCGCCGCTCGCGCTCGGTTCTGATGTCACGCAGAGCGCAAATCTGGAAAACATTGGGGTTGTCCCACCCTTCCCGGAGGGCGGAGTGGGAAAAAATGAACTTGAGGGGCGTCTCGAAGGTAAGGAGCTTTTCCTTTTCCTTCATGATGAGGTTGTATGCCCGCTCCGCGTTGTCGCGGTTGGATTGATTGTTCTCCTCGGTGTCCGTCCAAGCCCCTTTCTTGTCGATGGAGAAGTAGCCGTCGTGCACTTCCTCGGCGGCGCGCGTCAGGTCCACCTCCTTGAAGAGCGTGTTGTATTCGGGAAGCCTCGCGGCCCGCTGGTACTCCTCCTCAAAAATCTTGGCATACTCGCCCTTCACGGGATGGCCGTCGGCATCGTACTGCCGGTACTTGGCCACCTCGTCTATGAAGAAGAGGGAAAGAATTTTGATTCCCTGTGGCCGTAGCCGTTTCTCCTTGTCGAGGTGTTCGCGGATCGTGCGGCGAATCATCTCGCGCTGCACGGCGAGGGCGTCCACGTCGCCCCAGGCTTGCCCTGGCTTGAGGAACTCCTCGCCGCCAGGCACACGCAGTTCCATGTATTCGTTGCCCTTTTGAACACGAATCTCGCCGATGCGGCAGTCGGCATAGACTGCGCGCCGGGTCGTTTGCTCCAGATTATCGCCGTCCTGCACCGTGACTTCCTGCCGCGTCACCCCGCTGGCGGTCTGCACGTCCAGCTCGACCCGCGCGGAGATGGTGCCGCGCCGATTGCTTACCGACACCAGACGCACATAGGGCTTGTTGTGGGCGTGCTCCACGGTGGCCGACGCCACCTCAATCTGCTTGACCAGACGCTTCTCGTAGGCGTCCACGGCGTCCAGGCGATAGACCATGTGGTGCTTGTCCACGTGCGTGGCCGAGTAGCGCAGAGTGCAAAGCGGGTTCATCGCGTCGAGGGCGGTCTTCCCCGCGCCGGAAAGGCCGCCGTCCACGCTCTGCGGCTCGTCCACAATGACGATAGGCCGCGTCGCCTTGATGAGGTCAATGGGCTTCTCGCCGCCGGTTTTCTCGCTGTCTTTGTAGAGGTTGTTGACATCCTTCTTGTTGATGGCTCCGACCGTCACGACCATAATCTGGATATGCGGACTGGTGGCGAAGTTGCGCACCTGGCCGAGCTTCGCGGAATCATAGAGGAAGTAGTCAAAAGGCACACCCGCGTAGAGGCCCTTGAAATGCTCCTCGGTGATCTGAAGCGATTTGTAAACGCCTTCCTTGATGGCAATGGACGGCACCACGATGACGAACTTGGTGAAGCCGTAGCGTTTGTTCAGCTCGAAGATCGTGCGCAGATAGACGTAGGTCTTGCCCGTGCCGGTCTCCATCTCCACGGTGAAGTCGCCAGAGGCAAGAACGCCGGATGGCGGCAGGCCGTTGCGAAGCTGGATATCCCCCAGGTTTCTGAGCACCTCGTCGTCGAGCAGGGTCAGCCGGTTGCCGATGCCGAGGTCGCTTTCCATGCCGGGAAGGAACGTTCCGCCCGCGGCGCTGCGCGTAACGGTAAACTCCGTGCGGCAGACCTCCTGCCCACGGAACAGGCCGCAGACCGCTTCAATGGCCTGAAGCTGAAAGTCGAGGTTGGGTTCAAAATGCAGTTTCATCGCCGCTTCTCCTATAAGCTCCGCACATTGGCAATGCCGTGCTGGTTAAGGATCGCGGCCAGATTGGTCTTTGCCACGTCGTCGGCGAAGGCGCTGTCGCGGAAAACGCACGTCGTGTCGCCCGCCGGGGCGAGCTTATTGTGCCATTCGACGATCCCCAGACCGAGATTCTCCGCCTCGTCGCGGGCAATCTTCTCTGCGAGGCATCCCATGAGCACACCGCCGCCGATGGAATGGACATCCTTGCCCGCGATCTTGCGCGTCTCGATGGGCACGCAGAGGTCGAGGCCGAGCTTGAGTAGGAGCTCGTAGAGAATGTCCGCTTCCTTGCGGTCGGTCTTCAGGTGCTCGATGGACATCTGGAGCGAGCCTTCGAGGTCGTCCAGCTTGGGCTCCCATTCGCGGATATTGGTGGAGTCGAGCTTGAAGACGCGGAAGCCCAGGTCGAGTTTCGGGCTCTCACGAAGGCACGAAGACACGAAGAAATTTTCCTGTTCTTTCTTCGTGTTCTTCGTGGCTTCGTGTGCGATCTGCTTCCCGGCGCGGCGGAGGCGTTCCTTCGTGAGTTCGGCAATGTTTCGCGGCTTGCCAAGCTTGTCGCAGTATTCGGCGGCGACTTTCTGCTCTTTGTTTTCGGGATCGAGCGGTTCGGGGAGCTGGACAAGAATGTAGCGGCGATTGCCGCCATCGGCTGCGTTCTGGGCCATGACTGCGTGGCCTGTAGTTCCAGATCCCGCAAAACAGTCAACAATCACATCGCCCCCAGAAGTCATCATGCCGATGAGTTCTTGAAGCACGAATTCGTCTTTCGGAAAATCAAAGCAGTCTCCATCCATCAGATCGCGAAGGCGTTTTGTGGCCGCGCGTCCGTCTTGATAGAAGACACTATAGGGTGCCTGATACTCTCGATCTTTGAGGTAAGACTTAATGCAGGGGACAGCAGTCTCATCATCACCAAAGTGGACACGATCATCGGCAATCCACTGTTTCATTTTTCCTGGATCGCTCGTCATCCATCCTCGCGATGGAACCGTAACCGGCTTTCGTGTTTTCGGGTGAAGGACTTCGTATTTAGGCCCGCCACCACCAGGCCATGAAATATTGTCCGGGAAATAGATACCGCGGTAATCGACGTGTGAGTAGTGCCTATGGGCCTTTGCGGGGTGACTGTCCGCCAGTCCCTTGTACCACTCTTTCATCCCAGCGGTCATTGCGGCGTAGTCAGTGCCATGTTCACGCTTGAGTTTCTCGTACTGGGCATAAATGTCTTCCAGCCCCTTCTTGCGCTGCCGCCATTCGATCTTCTGTTCGGTCAAGAAACCGGCATCGCGGGCGTAGCAGATGATGTATTCGTGTGAAACCGAGATGAGACGAGAGTCGTTCTTGCGTCCCGCGGCCCATACCATGTCGGCAATAAAGTTCTCCTGTCCAAAGATGTCATCCATGGCCGCGCGTAGGCGGGGCTGCTCGGTCTCGTCGCAGGAAACGAAGATTGCGCCGTCTCGGGTAAGCAAGCTTTGCGCCAGCTTCAATCGCGGATACATCATATTCAGCCAGTCGGTATGAAACCGTCCGCTGGACTCCGTGTTACTACTGAGCTTCGCTCCGCCCTCCACCTGTCCGGTCAATTCCAGATAGTTTTTGATGTTGTCCTGGAAGTTGTCCGGATAGACAAAGTCCTTGCCGGTGTTGTAGGGCGGGTCAATGTAGATGAGTTTCACCTTGCCCGCGTAGCTCTTCTGGAGGAGCTTCAGGACTTCGAGATTGTCGCCCTCGATCATCAGGTTCTGGGTGGTGTCCCAGTCCACGCTGTCTTCCGGGCAGGGGCGCAGGGTGCCGGTCGAGGGTGTGAGCGCCAGTTGCCGCGCCCGGCGTTTGCCGTGCCAGTTGAGGCCGTACTTCTCCTCGGCGTCGGTGACCGTCTTGTCTCCCACCAGCGCTTTGAGCACGTCCACGTTGACCGCCGCGCCCTCCGGCCCCTCGGTGACGAGCTCGGGGAAGAGGGCTTTGAGTTTACGCAGGTTTTCCGCCGCAAGGTCCGGCGAGCGGGTCTCAGGGTCATTTGGTGTCAACTTCTTCATCATCATCCTCTCCTTCACAGTCTTGCACAGGCGGCGGCGAGGGCCGCCTCCATGCGCTTGACTTCCATGTTCAGCTCCACCTGCCGGGGCATCTGTTTTTCACCGGCCGCCGCCGCGCGCAGGCGGGCAATCTCGGCGTCCAGCCGAGCGCATTCGCACAGGGCGTCCCGTCGGGCAGCGGCCTGATCGGCATCCGTGGCAAGCCTGAAGACGCCGGTCACGCGGGCGGCCTTTAGCGCCAGCAGGGTATCCATCCAGCCCTGATACAACGCATACAAGTTCTTGTGCGGCTGGCGTCCCAAGGCCAGAGCGGCCGAGAAGGCTGGTAAATACCCGGCATCCCGGCCAACATCGCAATCGGCGGTGACAACCTCGCCATCCAACACCGTCTTGCCCGCCTCGTTCTGCGCCCAGCGCTTGTGGGCGGCCGAAAATATGATCGCTTCACACGAAGGCACGAAGTAAATCAGTTTCTTCACGATTCGTGTTCTTCGCGGCTTCGTGTGCGACTTCCGTTATCAACAACACAGGGTAAGGCACAGCCCGGTGCACCAGTTCCACCAGCCGTTGCGTCTTTGCATTTTCTCGAAAGGTCAGCCGGAGCACCGCGATTTCCAAATATTCTCTCTCCGTGTCGTGGTATGCGGGCACACCGATGGTTGTGGGCTTGAGCGCCGCAATCCAGAAGAACTCCTCGATGCCTTCGTTGATGCGCCGCTTATCGGCTGCGGTGGGCGCGCCGTTTTCGAGCAGCAGTTTCTTGGGTACGCGCCGGTCCAGGCGGCAGCCTATGGGCAGATCCAGGGCGGTGAGTATCTCGTCAGCGTTCATTCGCCACCCTCCGGCAGGACGGCGAGCCAAGCGATGACCTCGAAGTCGTTGATACCGGCGAACTCGCCCTGGAAGGCATGCGTCCCGCCCGGTGAAAAAAGGCTGGCAACGGCCCGCTCTTCACTCTTTCCGACGATGGATGCCACGGCAGCGGCCAAGAGCCGCTGGGCCGCGCGCATGTCCTCGCCTTGTTTGGTGGCCTTGTCGAAACGGGCGCAGGCCTCCGCATCGGGCAGATCACGTCCCACGCACAGGCGCTTCAGGTGGTCAAGAATCTGCTTGGCTTGTAGGTGCGTCAGGATCACTGCGCCGTCCTCGCCGACATGCACCAGATAGTGCGGCGCAAGGGGATAGTTGTCGTCAACTCGGCGCTTTGCGGCGTCTCCTTCGGCGCGCAGGCAGAAGATGATGCCCGGCGGAATCTCGGCCTCGGTGCTTGTGGTGACCGCGCAGGCGCCGAGTGGGAGATTTTCGAGCACGCCCGGATGAGCCTTGAGGTACTGCGCAAGATCAATGCGGAAGTCGGTCAATGTCAGGTCGGTGATAGAGACGCCCGTCGAAAGGTCTTCAAGGTCAATGACCGCGTCCTGCAATTTCAGAAGCTGCTTGCGCCGGTACTCCAGGTCGTTCATCTGATCGCCGGACTGCTGCTCGATCAGGTTTTCTTCGCCCGTGGCGGAGATATCCAAAAGCACCATGCGGCCGCTGACGCGCTGCTCGAGGTTGATATACTCCTCCAGCTCCATGTTGGGCCAGAAGTTGACAAGCTGGATGCGGTCGTTGGGCGACCCAATGCGGTCGATGCGGCCAAACCGCTGGATGATGCGCACCGGGTTCCAGTGAATATCGTAATTGATCAGCCAGTCGCAGTCCTGAAGGTTTTGACCTTCGGAAATGCAGTCCGTCGCGATGAGAAGGTCGAGATCGCCTTCGCCGGCAAGGTCTTGGGGCCGCTCCTTCGAGCGAGGGGCGAACGCGGACAGAAGCGAGGCAAGGTCTTTGCGCAGGCCGTGCCGCGTGGTCTGGTTGCTACCCGTGCCGGTAACGAGCGCCGAATCGACGTCGAGCGTCTTCTTGGCCCAGGGGGCGAGCTGGTCGTAGAGATAGCGGGCCGTATCGGCGAAAGCGGTGAATACGATCACCTTCCGGTTGCCGGGGTTGATGGGGTTTCGGCACTTGCGCTCGATCATTTCACGCAGCGCGGCGAGCTTGGCATCGCGTGCGGCGTCGACCTGGGCAGCGGCGGCGTGAAGGTTGGCCAGCCGGTTGCGGTCTTCGATCAAGTCCTGCTTCCAGCGAATGAGGTCCACGTCCTTCAGCAATACCTTGACCTTGCGTCCGACAAGCAGGCTCTCGAAGGCGGGGTCATCGAGGTCCACATCCTCAATGTCTATTTCCTCAAGCTCCGCGGGATGATTCTCAATCCTCGCAAGCGTGGCTTCTACATCGCGGAGCTGACGTTCCACCGTTAGCGCGAACGACGGCACAGCGCTTTCCATGCGTTTGAGGACGTTGACGCGGAGCAGATGAATGAGGCTCTCCTCCCGGTCCACCTGCCGGAAGAATCCCTCGCCGCCGCGAATCTCCGTGCTGTACTTCTTGTCATAGGCTTCCTGCTTGTGCGGCAGGACGTAGCGCAAGGGCGCGTAGGCCGCGAGCTTCAGGCGGCGGATTTCGAGGTTGATTTCGCGGATCGGAGGAAACTGGTTGGCAAGATCCACGTCGGCCTTGATATTGATCGGTTTCAGCCGGTCGGGGAACCGGCCCGTCTCGGCGGTGCCATAATACTTTTCGACGTGCTTGCGCGAACGAGCGATGGTCAGGAGATCGAGAAGCGTGAAATAGTCGAAGCCGAGCATCTCGATGAGACGTGACGGCGTGCGCTCGCTATCGCCCAATTCAAGCCAACGATTGAACTGTTTCTGCGCCAAGCGCGTGACGTTGTTGATGCTGCCGATGCCGTGATCGAGCAGAGCCGCGTCCTCGCCCTCGGTGGCGAAGGCGATCTGGTTGCGCAAGTCGGCCATGCGGTTGTTGACCGGAGTGGCCGAAAGCATGAGCACGCGGGTCTTGACGCCTTCCTTGATGATCCGGCGCATTAGGCGGTCATAGCGGGTCTCTCCACCTTGCCTCGGAGTGCGTTTGTTGCGGAAGTTATGCGACTCGTCAATGACGACGAGGTCGTAATTCCCCCAGTTGACATGTGCGAGGTCGATGTCCCCCGAGAGTCCGCCATCGCGCGAAAGATCCGTGTGGTTCAACACGTCGTAGTTGAAGCGGTCAGGAGCTAGGAAGTTGCGTCGGTCATTGGCCTTGTAGAGGGTCCAGTTATCGCGCAGGCGCTTGGGGCAGAGAACCAGGACGCGGTCGTTGCGAAGCTCGTGGTACTTGATGATGGCCAGCGCCTCAAAGGTTTTTCCGAGGCCAACGCTGTCGGCGATGATGCAGCCGCCGAAACGGTTGAGCTTGTCTATTGCACCGACTACGCCGTCGCGCTGAAATTTGAAGAGCTTCTTCCAGACCACCGTATTGCGGATGCCCGTCGCCGATTTGACGACCCTTTCCTCGTCGAGGTCATCCCCACGGTCGTAAAAGATGTGGTTCAGGACAAGCGCGTAGACCAGCCACGGGTCGCGGTTCCCGGCCAGCTCCTTCAAACTGTTGAGCAATTCGGCTTTCGAGGCGGGATCGACCGCAAGGGCAGACCAATGCGCATCGAACCATTGGCTCAGCAGCGACGCCTCTTCGGGCGTCTCTGATGCCTGGACCAGGCTCATCGGGTTGCCCGGCGTCAGGCCGAGGCCGTCCGTGCTGAATGCCAGCGAACCGAGGAGGGCCTGTACAGGGTGCCCGTCTGAATTGTGGATGACGAACGCACTTTGCGGGATCGGACCCAAGGCGCGGCGGACTTCCGCCTTGTTCTCGATCCACTGGAGCAGGCGCTTCGCCAGCCACCGAGATTGCAGGCGGTTGCGGGCTGGGCGGTCGGCGGCCGTCCCCAGGATCGCAAGATCGGAACCGCTCGGCGGCAACACTAGGCGGCAGCCTTCCAGTTCCCGCACCTCGCGGTGGAACTCAGCAAACGCAAAGAGGGACAATGATGGCGTGAGCACGTCAAGCCGCTGATCTCGCCCGATCTTCGGACGAATCAGATCAATGACGCGATCTGTACCAGCATTGCGCACCAGTTTCATTATCGGTCCACCTCGTATCGTCTAGTGTTTCTGATCATGTTTCGCCTCGTTGTCTACACCTCCTCCTTTGCGCACCCACTCGTCGACTTCAGACAGCTTGAAACGAAGCAACCGCCCGACGTGGTGCGCGGGGAAACCCTTTTCCTCGATCCACCTATATATGGACTGCTTCTGTATGCCCAGGTGTGCCGCCACCTGTTCGGTGTCCACCCAGGCTTCCTGTTCGTTCATCTTGAGCTACCTCCGCAGCATGCATTCAGGCAAACACGCTCAGGCGAAAGAGAAAGCATCAGAGTATACGAAAATGCGTCAGGATGTCAAATGAAAAATCCAAGCGGCTTTGCACCGCCAGGTCGTAGCGGATTCGTGGAAGTCGTGAGATGGCAGGAAGATGCCGAAGAGAAACCCGAGCGCGTTGCCCGGGCTCTCTCGTGGAACGGCGGGATGGGTTACTTTGCGGCCAGGGCGGCGCGGAGCCGGTTGGAGAGGCTCCCGCCCTTGTTGCCGACCTTCTCCTTCGGCCCGATGTGCTTGTCCGTGTAGGCGTAGGCCGCCTTGTTGATCGACTCCTTGAGCGCGGTCGCCGGGATGATCTCCTCGGTTTCGGGCTTGCCCTTGATGACCACCTTCAGCCCCTTTTCCACCTTTTCGACCAGGAAGGCGACCTTCTCGGAGACGTTGGCGGCGCGCCGCCCGGCGTACTCGCACTCGACTCCGGCCTTGCGGCAGGCATCCCGGTATGGGGCCACCGCCTCGGCGAAGGTCTTCCTCGCCACGGATTCGACGCTCTTGGCCTGGAGGCGCAGCGCATCGGCCTCGTTCCTGCCCCGCACCAGTTCGACCTTGGCCTCCTCGGCCTTCTTCTTGAGCGCCGCCAGGTCCGCATCGGTCACCGGGGCCTTATTCGGCTCCTTCAGCGCGGGAGCGGTCTTGTCAACCTTCGCCTGCGGCTTGTCGTTCTTCGATCCCGTCTTCTTCCTCGTCTTCTTCGTCATGGATTGTTCTCCTTCTGCGTTTTGCCGCGACCCCATGTCACGGCCAGATTTCGCGGAACCCGGCGAGGAACATCTCGCCCCTGGTTTTCAGCTCGTCCAGCGACTCGCCGAACGCGCGGGCATCGTCCGGCGTGGCGAACGCGCGTTCCAGCGCGTAGCCGCCGAATTGCGCCTGATCGTCGTCGAGCACCAGGCAGGCCCCGTTCTTGTCGAGAACCAGCACGTAGTCCATGCCGTCCTCCAAACGGCCTTCCCCGAAAAGCGGCGGGTGGTCCGGCCAGCCTTCCGCCCCGGCGAAGGCGTCCCAATCGTGCTTCTCGAACGGGCGCATCTCCATCGGCATCACCTCCTTTCCGTTTTCCTCGTGGCCCTACTCGGAGCGCATCTCTTCGAGGTGGTCCTCGATGAACCGCGCTGCGTCGGTCTCCGACCACTCGTACCGCCCGATGAGGAGCGACGAGAGGATGCCCTTCAGGCTCTCGCGGATGTGCCCGGCGTCGCCCGCGTAGCCCCAGTTCTTGGGAGCGCGGGCGGCCCGCTCCGCATGGACCCGAACCTCCTCGCCGATCAGGTCGAGGAGCGCGCCTATGTCCCCCCGAAGATCGGCGTACCGTTCGGCGGCGCTCTGTTTGAGCTGCCTCCCGACCCGCCTCTTCTCGATCTCTTTCCGCGTTTCGGTCATGTCTCCAACCTCCTTTCGGGCAACGCTTTATGCGCGCCATCAATGACACATGAGCCATGACTTTGGCCGAACATCAAGGGCTTTCCGACCGGAATTCGAGCTTTTTCTTCAGCCCGTAACTTGGCCTTGTTTCAAGGGATACTGGTTCGGCGGGCTGATGGGCGCGATGGCGTCCCAGTCGAGGAAGAGTTCGGACGCCGAACCCTGCTCGACGTCCGTGTAGGCCGCGACGGCGACGTATTCAGGCGCGGCCTGGGCGCGTGCGGCTTGGTACTCGCCCTGGCCGGAGACGTAGTCCACGGTCTGGTCGGGCGCGCCGGAGGTGTCCACGGGCGACGTCGCCCCGAACCACAGCCCGAACCGGAACGCCCCCGGCTCGTACTCGGCGACCACGTTCCATCGGATGACGCTCTGGAAGGAGACGAGGTCCCGCCGCAGGTTCTGGATGACGGGAAGGCCCGTGGTCGTGCCGCCGCCCCCGGCGCTCCCGGCGATGAGCGTGATGACTTTCCGGCCCCGGCACTCGTCCCAGAACCACTCCGACGGCCGGACCTCGATTTCGTAGACGCCATCCGGGAGCGGCACGCCGAGGAGTTCCCTCGGGTCCGCGTCGGCCGGGATGAAGCCAAGCAGGCTCGCAGCGCCGGTTTCCGTGTCGCGGCCGTAGAGCGTCCAGCCGGGGCGGACGAGCGCGTCGTTCCGGGACGGCGTGATGCCGCCGAGACTGCGCGCCTGCACGCCGAACCGGCTGATGATGTCGGCCAGTTCCACGCGCCGGGTCTCGAAGCGTGATGGGACGGCAGCTTCCTGCCCCACCCGGATGCCGAACCGGCTCGCGTTCAGGCCGGTCATCCCGGCCCGCGAGTCGAAGCGCGCCGGGGAAACCACCACAATGGGCGTCTTGATGGCGTTGAACCGGCTCTGGATGCCCGCTTCCCGTCCGGCCCGGGCGGAGAAGCGCCCCGCGTTCCCGCCGGTCGTGCGCGGCCGGACCTCGAACCGGCACGGGTTCCCCGCGAAGACCTTCTTGCTGATGGCCTCGAACCGCGACCAGACGGCGGCTTCGAGCGTTTTCCGGGCGTCGAGCCGCGCCGGAGAGACGGAGTAGTTCTTGAAGGACTTCGGCGCGGGGACGGATTCCAGGATGTAGGGACCGTAGGAGCCGGAGTAGAGGTAGACGACGATGAAGTACCAGCCCTCGGCGGTGCAGGCATAGGTCATCTTCGCCATGCCGCTGCCGTCGTCGCCGGAGTTGTTGTCGTAGGCGACGTAGCTCCCAGCAGAATTGTAGAGGTAGAGGTATGGGTCGAACGCGGTCGGCAGGCGCGTCTGAAAGACGTAGGTCTTCCCGGCCAGGAGGTAGAGCGCCCACCAGTCTTGGTAGTTCCCGCCGCCCCCGGAGGTGGTCAGGCGTCCGAAGACGCGGGTTCCGCCCGGGTACTGCGTGTGGTCCCAGGTGAAGGCGTTAGCGATGCTCGATCCGTTCTCCAGGCCGGGCATGGATTATCAACTCCAGAAGTACCGGGTGTCGGCGTCGATCCCGGCGCGGGACTGGTGGCCGTCCATGAACCACTCGCGCCGCCAGACGCCGTGGAGCTTGGCCGGGCCGAGGTGGTTGAGATAGAGCGCCGTCGCCGCGCTGAAGGCCGCCTGGAAGGTGACGTTGGCGGGCGCGACGGTTTCGGAGGCCGGGTTCTCGTACTGGTTGACGGCGGGCTTGTTCGCGCCGACGTCCACGTCGGGCATGAGTTCGATGACGTTGGCCGCCGCCCAGGCGACGGCTGTGTACCCTCGCAGTCCCAGTACGGAGGCCGCAGTAGCGCGGGCCATGTTCACGCTGGAGACGCGCAGGTACTCGGTGTTCGAGAACGTCCCGACGACCTTCTTCAAGAGCAGCGTCCCGGCCGCGTTCCCGCCGCCCCAGGTGCCGCTCGTAACGACGACTTGGTCCACGACGGCGGTCGCGCCGGAGGTGGCTCCGGTGAGGACGTCGCCCTGGCGGATTTCGCTCGCGCCGGTGTTGAAGGCAAGCAAAGCCCAGTCCACGCCGAAGCAGTAGAGCGTGTTCCCGGAACGATAGTTGACGTAGCGGCAGTCGCCGACGCCGGAGTTCACGGTCTTGTTCCTGATCCAGAAACCCTTCACGGGCCAGCCGGTGGCGTCGGTCACATCGAACGCCCCGGCGACAAGGCCCAAACTCTGGCCGGAGGCGATGGCGCTCTGCGCGCCGGAGGGCTTGCCCGTGTAAACCGAGAGGTCCACCATCGTGTCGGCGGGATCGGTGTTCTTGACGCATTCGAGGCGGTAGCGGGTCTTGCCGCCGATGTCGTTTTTCGTCTCGTAGCCCTCGTAGTCGGGAGTGAGCGTCCGCTCCGGGTAGGCCAAGGTCCAGGTGTCGGTGCGGTCCACGGTCGGGAGCAACGCGGCGACGATGTCCACCTGGAGCCACGCCTGGCCGTCGGCCGCGAAGACGATGCCGCCGGTGACGTTCACCGAGGTGTCGAGTCCCACGCCGTAGGCCTGCGCGCCCATCTTGATGTAGAGCATCTGCTGGGCGCGCTTGTAGAAGACGGTGAGCGTGCCCGTGCCGAGGAGCGCGGAGGCTTTCTTGAGGGTAAGGCCGGTGATGTTGACGCCGGAGACGGTCTTCAGTTCCGGCAGAACGCCTCCCACGAGCATCCCGAAAGTCTCTTGGGCAGAGCGCCAGTTGCCGCCCAAGGCCAGACGGAAGGTATCGCCCGCGGCCGGGACGGCGGGGAGTTCCTTCGAGAGCGTGAGCGTGCCGGTGGTCGATTCGAAGTCCTTCACGTGGAAGAACTGCCCTTGCAAGACGGCGGTCGGCGTGTTGCCGTCGAACCACCCGACGGCCCCGTTCCAGTAGTCGTCCGCCTGGGTGAGCGCGGCGTCCACGATGGTCGTGAGCGACCCGCCCGCATCGGCGACGAGCTGCGGAAGCGCGTCGCCGTCGGCGGAAAGGTTCTTCGAGGGGAAGTAGACGCGAAGTCTGTCTGCGGTTGGCGTAGGCATGTTTCAATCCTCCAGTTTGAAGTCGTAGGTTCCGGGAACGACGCCCTCGGTCACCGAGACATGCTCGGGGACGAGCGGCAGGTCCATGACGAAGTAGGTCCAACTCTGGCGCGTGGACTCGTTCCCGTACTCGTCCACGGCCTCGACGCGCAGGAAGTGCCAGACGCCGCCCCGGCCGTCGAGCAGCATGGGGCAGATGACCTCGCACCGCTCCAGCCCTTGCATCGCGGCCTTGTCGTAAATGACGGTCTCGGCAGCGTCCCCGCGCTTCCGGTGGTAGATGCGGTAGCGCGCCGCCTCCTCGACTGGGTTCCAGGAAAGCGTTGGCCGCGTGTTCGGCTCGACCAGGATGGGGTCGGGCCGGACCGCGTCGTCCGGGAAGTCGTGAATCTCGATCCGCGCCACGTTGGAGAGGGCGAAGGATATTTTCACCATCCGGTCGGCCGTGCCGGTGACGAGCGGCCCCACGGCGTGCTTGCCGTTGACGAAGACCCAGGACGCGCCATCCGGCCAGAGAGAAGTCCACCCGAGATTGCAGGACAGGTCGTCGCGGGGCGTGATGCGGAAGTTCTCAACGAGCATCGCGCACCTCCTGGACGAGTTTGCCCAACGCCTCCCAGTCCGGGATGGTTCCCCCGGTCTGGTAGGTCTTCCGCGCCGCGCGGATAGCCGTGTGCAGCGTGGGCCACTCCTGCGACTCGTCCTCGGCTTCGTGGAAATGCCCGATGGCGCGCAGGCGATGGGCGTAACCGTCCGCCGCCTCCGCGAGAAGCACGTAGGCCGCGCCGAGATGCTTCTCGACGCACTCCAGGCACGAGGGGCGCACCGGCACAACGGGTGCGCTCGTGACCGCACGCGCCTTGCAACCACACTTCTTCACGGCGGGCGCGGAATCCGTCGCCGCGACCGGCTCCGGCTGGCGGCGCACCGCCGCGTTCGCGGGCCGGACGTGGACGGACGCCGCCTCTTTGAGCCTCCGACTCTCGAAGTTCTCGCCTGTGCGCTCGGCGTAGATGACTGTGCGGCCGTGAATGGTGCACTTGTAGGCCGGGACGCCGTCGCACTCGATGAAGTGCTGGCGGCCGGTGGCGAGGTCGTATTCCAGCGTGAAGAACTCTTCCCCCTCGGTCCATTGGCCTGTGACGAGAAGCCGCTCGGGAAGGTCCGCCCGGTACGCCACGCGATATAAGGTCGCGCCGGGAAGCTCGATACAAGCGTCCCCGGCGGGCTCGCGCACATGGACGAGGTCTTCCGGGTCGCCATGGACGAGCCGGTCCCGGTACACGAACCCCGTCCGCGCCGGAAGCATGGCCACCGGCGGGGAGAGCCGGTCGAGCGCCGGGCCGTCCATGCGGAAGAGATGAAAGAGCGGGTTCTCCGGTTTGCCTCCGGCGATGAAGGAGACGTGCCAGCCGGTCTCGTCATGCCAGGCGGTCGGCGAGCACTCGCAAACGTCCTCACCCAGGCCGGTCTCGATGCGCATGACCGGGCCGTCGCCCGCGACGTAGTGCGCCTTCCAGACACGCTTCTCGTCGGCTCGGCAGAAGAAGAGCATGCGTTCGCCATCCGGTCCCGTGGTCAGGAACGGCATGTGCGTCATGAGGCCGTCTTCATGGATTCGGTTCAGCATGAGTACCTCGGCGTCCGGGTTTGGCAGCTTCCCGGCCAGACGATGTAATTCGGGTCCTCGGGATCGAGGCAGCCGATCTGGAGCTGCATGTAGCCGTTGTAGTAATAGCGGGAACGGAACTCGTTCGGCAGGTTGACGAGCCTGCCGCTTCCATCCACGCAGCCCGCGCCGTACCAGGGATAGCTGCCGGGGTAGCAGACACCCATCTCGATGAGCCGCCAGTACGAATGCGGCGGGGCCATGTGGTCGCCATGGTAGGGCGTGAGGTTCCAGACCGGATTCGAGGAGTTGGTCGTGAACGACCCCAGCACCACAGGCTCGCACCCGCAGCAGGAGGGGCATTCGCCCTCGGCGGTGAAGACGCCGACCTTGCCGCTGGCGTGGACGCCGCGCTTCCCGCTCTCCAGAACCACCGCTTTGCCGGTTTCGCCCATATCGCGCCTCACGGGCTTCCGCCCGAGTCCTCCTCGCAGGATTCCTGGTCCACCATCTCGTTGATCCAGCCGAGCACGAGGTCGCCGTCGCCGTTGTAGTGGGCGTAGCCGAAGGTCGCCGGAATCATCCAGCCCACCGAGGGGCGCTTCCATTTGTGCGGGTCGGCGGTCGGGTCCACGCCCTCTTCGAGCGTCTCGCCCGTGAAGGCGTCCTTGACGTTGTAGGTCCAGGTGGCGGGATTCTCGTCGTCGCCCTGTTCGCCGCCGTACTGCTCCAGCTCGACGGGGAAGAGAATGGGGAGGTTCCCCAGCCGCACGACCGCCCACTGGACGCCCGTCCCGCCCTCGCGCCAGAGGATGACCGCCGAGCCGTAGGTCGCGGCCTTGAGGTTTCCCGTGACGCCGTCGTCCATCTCGGCGAAGCGCGGCTCGTTCTCCTCGTCCGGCACGTTAAGTTTCACCTGGCAGAGGCCCGCCACCACGGCGCGGCCGAGCTTGCCGGATGCGACCGGCTCGACCATGATGCCGAACTTGCTCCGATGCTTGTCCTCGTCGGGTTTCACGCCCTTCATGACCACCCGGTGCCGGAACTCCCGGTCGTTGTCGTCCGGGCCGATGACGAGGCCGTCCAGGCCCACCACGGAGAACTGCTCGAGGTCGCCGCCCGCGTCGTTCCGCACGTAGATGATGCCGGTCTTGGTGTCGTGCTGCTTGTACTCGCCCTCCATGCCGACCGTGCGGTTGCGGTAGTCCGCGGCCGCGTCGATGAAGTAGTTGTAGGCCGCCGCCGGGATGCGGAGCGGCTGCCCGCGGGCCACCTTCTTGAGGTCGTCTCCGGCCATGGCTACCCTCCGATCCCCAGCGCGCCGAAGGAGCCGTCGGGGTAGACCTTCTCGACATAGGCCGCCACGGGCTTCTTGATGATCTGCTTCTTGTCGTTGTCCACCTCGGGCGCGTACTGCACCCAGAGGTATTCCCAGCCTTTCTTGGAGATGGGGCCGATATCGCCCACGCGGATGTCATTCCGGTTGGGCTGGGCCGCGAACTTGAAGGTGATCTCCCAGTCGTCGTCGTAACCCGTCCCGCGCCGGGAGCCGGACGCGCCGAGGAAGAGCACTTCCCCGGCCGCGAAGCCCCGGAAACCGCCGGAGTTCACCGTGCCGGTCACGCGGAAGAGGCTCACCCGATAGCCGAGCGTGACGACCGAGGCCGGGAGGTAGTGCGTCTCGGAGAAGCTGTAGACCGGGATGGTGACGTCCACGCCCTCGACGTTCTCGCCGTCGAAGCCGATGGCCCCGCCGAGCTTGTCCGTCGCCGCCGGGCCGTACTTGCCGAGCGTCTGAATGGACTGGGTGATGTGCTGGGTGCCGCCGCCGGTGTCGAAGGAGAAGACCGGTTCGGGCTCCTCCTGCTGCTCGAACTCCTGCGCCTCGTAGCGGACGACGATTTTCCAGGTGTCGGCGTTGATGCGTTCCGAAATCTCGACGGACTTGCGGGGCATCCCGGCGTAGAGCGTGGGCGTCGCGGCGAGCGCGGCGGACTTGACCGCCGACTCGTCGGCCGCCTGGCGGACGATGTAGGGAATCTCCGCCGAGGGCTTGCTCGACACGACCTCGGTGCGTCCTTGGAAGAGTTCTTCGACTACGGCTGCCATGCCTTGCCTCTACTCGAATGCTAATGCCGCACCCTGCTCGAGCTTCTGCGCAATCTTCTTGGTGTTCTTGGCGGTCTCCTCCGAGGCGCGCGCCGTGCGCTCCTCCGCCGCCGTGGGCCCCACGCCCATCCGGTCCGCCGCCTCGGCCGTGAACGTGCCCACCACGTCGACTTTCAGCGCCCGCTCCAGTTCCGGCACCGCCGCCTCGAACTTCTCCTTGAACTCGCCGAGGTCCGGTGGCGGCACCTCCGACGGCGGCTCGGGCTTGGGTTGTTCCCGAGCTTCCATCGCGGCGCGCTTCTCCTTGGCCTCTACAATCGCCGACCGCCATTCCTCCTTGGCCTTGCCGAGCTCGTCCTCGGATTCCTTCATCTCCGCCGCGTACTGCGCCCGGCGCGCCTGGTCCTCCTCGTCGGCCATCTCGGCGATGGCGATGATGACCTGCTTGCGCTCCTTCTCGATGTCCGCGAGTTCCTGTTCGCCCTCGACGCGCTTGTCGATGACGCCCCGGGAAACTTCCAGGTTCTTGCGCTCGGTCTCCTCGTCGATGCGCTTGTTCACGGCCTCGACGTCGATGGAGGAGTCGAAGACGCCGATGACCTTGGTCCACTGCTTGGCAAACCAGCCGGTGAGCGAGTTCCAGGTCTTGAGGAAGAAGGCGGCGAAGCTGCGGAGGACGTCTGCCCAGAAGTTGACCGTGTTGGCCCATATCTTTCGGAGGCCGTACCACGCCTCGGCCACGAGCACGACCGCGCCGTAGAAGAGGTCGTTCGTGGTCTGGAAGAACCATTCCTTGAACCCGAGCCACCAGCCCTTGAGCTTGTTGATGCCCGCGCGCCAAACGACCTGAAGCGAGAGCCAAAGGATGCGCGCCGCGAGGGCCACGTCCCCGGCCGCCAGCGCGTCCTTGATGCCCTGGAAGGACTCGACGGCGAAGCTCTTCAGGTCTCCGAACCGCTCGCCGAGCCAGGAGAGGGCTTCGCCGCCCGCGCCCGTGGCCCAGAGAATGTAGCCGCCGATGCCGACGATGGCCGCGATGACGAGGCCGATGGGCGACAGGATGAAGCTCAAAGCCGCCGAGACGACCGAGGCGAAGACGCCGAAGGCCGTGCCCAGCGCGGAGAGGATGCTTCCGAGCGCCACGAACGCCGCGCCCGCGCCGAGGACAATTGCGCCGATCTTCAACATGGAAATCACGAGGCCCTTGTTCTCGGCGAGCCAGTCGCGGAACGAGCCGACGAGGCTCACGATCTTGTCCGCGATTTCGGTGAGGAGCGGGGCAAGCGCCGCGCCGACTGTGACCACGAGGCTTCGCAGGGACGCCCACATCCGGTCGAGCGCGTCGTTGAACGTCGCCGCAGCGCGGGCGTCCTCGGTGGACATGACCACGCCGAGGCGCTTCGCCTCCGCCCGAGCCTCGGCCAAGCCTTCCATCATGGGGAGAAGCGTCGTCCCGGACCGGCCGAAGACCTCCATCGCGGCGGCGGCTCGCTGGGCCGGGTCCCGAATCTCGTTAAGGCGCTTCCCGATGACCATGAACTGCTGGTCCGGCGAGAGCGCCATGAGCTGTTCCGCCGAGAGGCCGACCATCGCCAGGGATTCGGCGGCAGACTCGGAGCCCGCCGCCGCGCCCGCGATGGTGCGCTGCATGTTGCGGACGCCGGTCTCGACGTCCTCCAGGCTTGCGCCGGACTGCTCGGCGGCGTAGCCGAGCTCCGAAAGGGACTCGACGCTTACGCCGGTGCGGGCGGACATCTTGTCAAGCTGGTCGCCCATGGTGGCGAAGCTCTTGGCGGAGGCGAGAAGCGGCGTGACGATGCCCGCCCCGACCGCCATCATGCGCGTGCCGATGTTGCGCAGGCCCGCTCCGAAGGACTGGAGTTTGCGCGACGCGGCCTGAAGGCCCTTGATGAGCCTGCTGTCGTTCACCGAAAGCTCGATGAACGCCGCGCCCGCGCGTATGCCCGACGCCGAAGGCATGGGTTATTTCCTCCCGCCTTCGTCAGCAGTTTTGGGGCGCGGTTCCGGTCCGGGGTCGGGCAGGCAGTACCAGCCTTCCGGCAGGTCAACCACGCCCGGAATCTCCTTCCCGTTCTTGTCCGCCACCCAGACCTTCGCGTGCCGCACCGTCTCCCGGAGCCGCACCGGTTCCCCCGGCGGCACGAGCACGGTTCGCGTCGCGCACCCGCTCAAGCAGACGATCACGAAGACTTCTGCGGCGAGCGCCGTCTTCCACCGTGTCAGCAAAACCTTCACGTATCGCATGGGATAGAATCTCCACCAGCACCGGCGCGCACTCGGCCAGCACCGCCCCGAGGAAACGCCCCAGCACTGAAGCAAGGGAACTCATTTCGCGCCCACATCCTCGCTGGTCTTGTTGTTGTCGCGGGCGAACAAGAGGCCGACCGCCGCCGCCAGCGACGCGCCGAACGCGCCCCAGTTCGCGGCCGTCGCCGGGTCGTTGTCGAGAAGCGGAATCGCCACCAGTGTGATCCCCGCCGCGACCGCCGCCAGGATGCCGCACGCCGTCGTCTTCCAACTCTTCATGGTTCTCTCCTTTCGCTCTTGTCCACGAACACCGTCTTCAGAATGCTCAAGTCCTTCGTCTTCCCGACCGTCCTCTTCTCCATCTCGTAGGGGTTGAAGTCGGCGGGCTTGAAGGCCCGCGTCTTCTTGGGGTCGCGGTTCACGTTCGCCGTCAGCGCGAGCATCACCGATGTCCGGCCCCAGTCCGCCCGGCCCTTCGACTCCGCCATCCATAGGAGCTCGCGGAGCGTGAAGGGTCCCGGGTTCACGCCTACGACCCCGGCAAATTGCCAGACGAGCCGCCAGCAGTCGTCGCCGAACCGGCGGCTTTCAGCGCTGCTTCGAGCTTCTCGTCCAGCTCCGGGCTCTCCAGGCGCTTCTCCGCCACGTCGAGCGCCTTCGCCTCCCACGCCTTCAGCTTCCCGAGGGCCTTCTGGAGAAGCCGCCGCTTCCCCTGCGGGAAAAAATCCACGAGTTCCTCCAGAAGCGCCGTCGTGGCGTGCTCGACCGCGTCGCCCGCCATGGCCCGGCCGAAGTCCTCGTCCGTAATCCCCTTGGCGTCCGCCTCCGGCTTCACGAGCGCGAAGAGCGCATCGCAAAGGAGCACCGGGTCTCCGGCCAGCCGCTCGATGAGCCTCCCGTCGAGCACTTCGAGCAGGTTCACATCGAGAAGCGACCGGACGCGCTTTACCGCCGAGACGTCCACCGTCACCGTCCAGGTCCGCCCCGCGTTGTCCTTGAACGTTTTCATCTCTTCACCTCCGTTACGTGACCGTGACCCATTGCGGAGCCGTGGTTGAATAGGTGGGCTTCGCCGTCACGGAGACCGTGAGGGCCTCCTCCAGGGCTTCCTTGCGGGAGAAGTTCGTGATGGAGAAGTCGGCCTGCAGCCCCTGCGAGCCGGACCCCGTGATGTCGCCGTCCATGATGGCAAAGCCGATCTTCGCGTTGTTGAAGTAGGCGTTCTTGATGGCCGTGAACCCGGCGTCGCCGGTGTCCCAGACCATCTCGAACTCGATGCTGCCTTCCTTCAAGGTCGCCACCGTTGCCCGCCAGCCCGCGTTGCCGCGCGTGGTGACGTCGGCCTCGCCGGTCTCGAGGTTCAGCGTGACGTCCTTGACGTTGACCAGCTCCTCCCAGGAGCCGGAGCCGCCCACGCCGCCGACCTTGTAGTAGAGCTTCGCGTCCATCCCCAATCGTATGGCCATGGGAAACCTCCGGTTTCGGCTTTGGACTTTAGGCTTTGGGCTATAGGTGCGACCGCCGCACTCTTACCGTGCCCAAAGTCGAAAGCCCAAAGTCCAATGTCTATCTCCTCACCGACCCGGCCCACATCTTCAGGAGCCGGTCTTTGGTCTTCTGGAGCGCCGGACCCATGAAGGGCCGCTTCGGGTAGCGCTCGCCCCGGAACCGCCCGCCGAACTCGTGCGCCGTGCCCGCCGTGCTCACAATCGAAACGTCCGGGCCGACGACCACGCTCTGCTTGGACTTCTCGACCGCGTAGAGGATCGCCCGGCGGAGTTGGCCCTTGCGCGTGTGCGGGGGCGTACCTTCCGGCGACTCGGTCTTGCTTCTCTTGATGCTGCGCTTGGCGGTCATGCGGAGCGCGCCGCCCGCATGGCCCAGGCTCTTGATGGAGCCGGACCGCGCGGCCTTCACGACCCGCTTGCCGTTCATCCGTGTCTTCACCTTCACGCCGATCATGTTTTCCTCACGCGTGCGACAACCCGATCTGGCCCTTCCACACGTCGCCGGTGTTGTCCTTGGCCCGGAAACCGACCCGGTGCGAGGCCTCGTCGTACCAGACCGCAACTTCGCCGTTCGCCAGTTCCGCATCCGCAGGCACGGTCTTCCGCGCCGCAACGAGCATCCCCGCCGCCTTGACGTTTCCGCCGACCGCGAGCGCCTTGGACGCCTTGTCGAACGCGAGTCCCGCGTCCGCGCCGAACGCGCCGCCGTCGTTGAACTGCACCTGGCCGTTCGCACCGGCGGGAGGCGTGGGCGGGGCGATGACGATCTGTCCGAAGTAGCCCATCACCAAGTCCCTCCGACGAGCGTCACGACGTCGCCCGGCATGCCCTTGACCTTGAGGTCCGCCAAGTTGATTCGCTTGAAGCCGTGGTATTCGCCCGGCACCCATGGCACGTCCGTGCCGTCATCGCCCCGGAAGAAGACCACGGCGGTGTTGGTCGGCGGCGTCGAGACCTCGACAGATGCCACCTCGCGGCTCTTGGCCGAGAGCGGCTGGTAGCTCGCCGTCACCACGACCTTTCTCATGACCACGTTGTTCATCCGTCACCTCACCACGCGGAAGGTCAGCGTCATCACGCTCGTGAACTGCCGCAACTCCTGCATGTGCTCCTGGGCGTAGACCGGCGCGTGCTCGGTCTTCACCCACGCGGCCTCGGGGAACTCCTCCAGGCGCTTCGCCCGGAACATCTCCGCGATCTCCCCGGCCAGTTCCATGAGCGGGTCGAGTTCCGCCGCGTCGCCCTTCTCGAACTTCTTCTGCACCGCGACGTCGACCTTGTAGTCGAACGTCCCCTTGCCCCGCGCCGCCTGCGCGACCTCGACGCCTCGTGGCACCACGGTCACGTGCAGGTCCTTCATCTCCGCGAGGTCAAAGACCGGCTGGTAGTGCCGCTCGGCCGTGAACGAAAGCGGCAGCGCCGCCGCGTTCAGCGCGCTCGTCACCGCGTCAGCCGTTCGCAGAAGTTCGGATGACATGCTTGGCCTCCACGTCATGCAGACAGGGTTTGCGTTCGAGCGTGTCCTTGAGTTCCCGGAGCGCCCCGCAAAGGTCGTTCTGCGCCTTGACGCTCTGCGCCGTCAGGTTCACGAGGCATTGTTCGAGGCCGTCGATGCGCCCGGCCATGCGCGCCTCGCGCTCCTGCGACGCCTTCCGGTCCGCGTCGCTCGCCGAGGCCAGCCGCCAGACCAGGAACGCCGCCAGCGCCGTGAAGCCGCCCTGCATCACCAGCGTTATGAGTTGCGCTTCGCCCACTACACGTCCTCCGTCGCCACGTGCTTCGTGTGAATCCTGAGCGTCCGCCGGTACGGGTCCGAGTAGCGCCAGCACGGCTCATTGCCCGGTGCCATGACCTCGTAGACGAACGCCTTGTTCTCCTCCGTCTCCCGGATGCGGTCGCCCGCCTTCGGAAGCGCCGCGACGCCGCCGAGCACGAGGTCCGCCGCGAGCACCAGGTAATCCCGCGCCTCGACCCGCTCGATGACGCCGTAGCCCTTGTCGAGGCGGAAAACCGTCTTGCCGACCGTGGCCGCGACCTCCACGGAGTCCGTTTCCCGGACGTAGACGACCGGCCGCGAGGCGTGCGCGGTGCGCATGCCTTCCAGCCAGTCCGATCCCTTTTGCAGGAGGTCGGCCACGGTTATTTCCCTCTACTGGCTCAGCCGCACCCGGACGGTCGCGTCCGCGTCGGCCGCGGCCTTCACGGCCTTGCCCAGATACCCCTGGGCGAGCGCCACGGTCGTCGCCTGCTTGACCGTCGCGTCCCACCAGGCCTTGGCCCCGGCCGCGATGGCGCTGCCCGCGCCCGTCGCCTTCGGGATATCGAAGACGCCGGTCACTGCGAGCGCCCCGAGCTTGCCCGCCTTGATGTCGAGCTTGGCGACTCCCGTAAGGTCGTTCTGGATGACCACGTCGCCCGCCTTCACGTCGGCGGCGGGGGTGTAGTCCACCGCGTCGCCGGTCTGCACGTACTTGGCATTCATCGGAAATCCTCCTTGAGGCTTACGCCTCGCCCTTGAACTTGGTCATGCCCCGGTAGTCCTGCTCGCGGACGCCGAGGTCGAAGTACACCCGGAACTTGATGCCCAGCGTGTCGAAGTCCGTCTCGCCCTCCTCGACGGTCGGCACGCGGCGGCCCTTGAGGTAGCCGATCTCGAACGTGTCCACGACCGACGGGTCGGCGAACAGGAACCACGCCTTCGCGCTCGAACCCGGGTAGTTGGCGTTCGAGAGGTAGGGACTGGTGACGACCTCGATGTCCTCCTCCGCGAGCGCGTTGTAGGTCGGGATGCGG
>CALJWR010000305.1 GCA_937976685.1 uncultured Verrucomicrobiae bacterium | reverse complement strand
GTACCAGCCCGGCCAGCCGTTGCCGCCGGCGGATGCGGCGGGTCGTCGCGAAACGATTCGCCGGGTGCTGCGCGGGGTGTCACAGGAGCACGGGCGCGGGGAGGACCTGGTCCATGACGCCCGCGCGACCGTGGAACGGGTGAAGTCCTTCATCCGAAAGGCGGACATCCTGCGGCTGCCTGAACCGGATCGCTGCGATGTGATCGAGATGCCGGAATTCCAACGCGGCAACTCGGTGGCGTACCTGAATCCCGCTCCGCCCCTGGAACCGCAGGCGCCCAGTTTCTACGCGATCAGCCCGCCCGCCGCCAACTGGTCGGCCGAACAGGTCAAGAGTCTGCTCGAGGAGTACAACCGACACATGCTCCAGATCCTCACGATTCACGAGGCCTATCCGGGGCACTACGTGCAACTTGAGTACTCGAACCGCGCCCGATCCCCCATCCGTCGGGTCCTCCAAAACGGCACGATGATCGAGGGCTGGGCCGTGTACACCGAGCAAATGATGCTCGATCAGGGCTATGGCGACGGCGACCTCGCGTTGCGGCTGACCCAATTGAAGTTCTACCTGCGAGCGGTCCTCAACGCGATCCTCGACCATCGTATGCACGCTGGCCGCATGGCCGATGACGAAGCCGTTCGCCTGCTGACCGAGGACGGCTTCCAATCCGCCGAGGAGGCCCGCCTCAAAATCATCCGGGCGAAGCAGACCTCCGTCCAACTCAGCACCTACTTTGCGGGCCGTATGGCCATGGTGCGCTTGCGGCAGGCAGTGCAGTCGGAATCAGGCGAGCGTTTCGACCTGGGCCGCTTCCACGAAGCGGTGCTCGACCACGGCTCGGTGCCCGTCAAATACCTTCCCGAACTGGTACGGCGGCGGCTGACCGAGCCCCGATGACCCGCGGCCATGAACCGCTTTTCCGGAAAGCATATCGTGGTAACCGGTGGCGCCTCCGGCATTGGCGCGGCCATCGCCCGCCGGCTCGCCCGGGAAGGCGGCGCGGTTTGGATCGTGGACCGCGACACGGCGGGGCTTGCGTCAGTGGTCGTAGAAATCAATCGCGCCGGCGGCCACGCGGAGGCGGCTCCGGCGGACGTGACGGACCTGGAGACGCTGCGGCTGGCGTTGGCAAAACTGCCGCGGATGGACGTGTTGGTGACCTGCGCGGGCATCGCCCACGTCGGCACGGTTGAAACCACCCGCCCGGAGGATCTCGATCGTCTCTACGCGGTGAACGTGAAAGGCGTCTTCCACGCGCTGCACCTCGCGGTCCCGCGGATGCGCGACCAGGGCGGCGGCGTGATCTTGAACCTTGCCTCCGTGGCGGCGCGGCTGGGTGTGGCCGAGCGCTTCGCTTACTCGATGACCAAAGGGGCCGTGCTGGCGATGACTCTGTCCGTGGCGAAGGATTTCGTCGCCGCCGGCATCCGTTGCAACTGCCTATGCCCGGCCCGAATCCACACGCCATTCGTGGATGGCTACTTGGTCCGCAACTATCCCGGTCGGGAGGCGGAAATGCTCCAGCAACTCTCGGCCTATCAGCCGGTCGGGCGCATGGGCACCCCGGAGGAAGTAGCGGCCTTGGCGGCGTTCCTCTGCTCCGACGAAGCCCGCTTCATCACCGGTGCCGCTTACGACATAGACGGCGGCGTGATGACGCTGCGCTAGCCCCGGTCAGCCAGCCTGAATCCGCGACCGCAGCCCGCGGTCCGGCCGACTGCTTTAACTCCTCGTGCGGCGGGAGCCACCCCACAGCGGAACCGGTTTAACCCGACCGTCGCCGGGAATTGCCTGCCGAGGGACACGCAGCGGCGAACCCAAGGCCAAGCCCCCCGGCCTCCGGTCTTAACCACAGATTGTCAAAAATCACTTTGCCGGATACTTGACTAACGAGTCTTTAGGCAGATTGACACTGAAGGCAACGGTAACTAGCCTCCTTCCCGACTATGAATCGGATGCCCCATGTGGCGGTGGTCGGCGCGACAGGTGCCGTCGGCGTCGAGATGATCAAGACCCTCGAACGGCGGAATTTCCCGGTCGGGAAGCTGACGTTGCTGGCGTCGGCCCGCTCGGTCGGTAAGACCCTGACGTTCCGTGGAACGTCCGAGCCGGTGACGGAACTCACAAAGGAGAGCTTTGCCGGAATTGATCTCGCACTCTTCAGCGCGGGTGGTGCCATCTCGCGCGAGTTCGCCCCCGTGGCCGCGCAAGCTGGCTGCGTGGTGGTGGACAACTCCAGCGCCTTCCGGATGGACGACGCCGTGCCGTTGGTGGTGCCCGAGATCAACGCCGCCGACATCCGGGGGCACCGCGGCATCATCGCGAATCCCAACTGCACCACGGCGATCACGTTGATGGCGTTGTACCCGCTGCATGCGGCCTTTGGCTGCCGGCGCATCTTCGCCTCGAGTTACCAGGCAGTGTCTGGCACCGGCGCGAAGGCGATCGCCGAGCTGGAGCGGCAGGTGAACCAGATCGTCAAGGGCCAGCCGGTGACCCGCGAGGTTTATCCCCACCCGATCGCCTTCAACGTCCTGCCCCACGTGGATTCCTTCCTGCCCAGCGGGTACACGAAGGAAGAAATGAAGATGGAGAACGAAGGGCGGAAGATCATGCACCACCCGACCTTCCGGGCCAGCGTCACCTGCGTGCGCGTGCCGGTGTATCGCGCGCACTCGGTTGCGGTGAGCGCCGAGTTCGAGCGGCCGGTCACGGTCGAGGCGGCGCGCGAGGTCCTCGCCAAAGCGCCGGGCCTGGACGTCGTGGACAACCCGTCAAAGTGCGAGTACCCGCTGCCGCTCCACCAGGCGGAGAAGGACAACTGCGCCGTGGGCCGGATTCGCAAGGATTGCGCCCTCGACAACGGCCTTTGTTTCTGGGTCAGCGGCGACCAACTGCTCAAGGGCGCCGCGCTCAACGCGGTCCAGATCGCCGAGGAGTTGCTGAAGCTCTGACCGGGCAGGCGGTTACGCTTCCCGCTCGCCCAGCCGCGCGAAGGTCTCTTCGATCGTGGCGGTGCTCTGAATGCGCGCGAGCCTCGCGTAAAGGCCGCCCGCCGCCAGCAGCTCTTCGTGCGTGCCCCGCTCAACGATCTCGCCGCCGCGCAACACCAGGATCTGGTTCGCCCGCACAATCGTGCTCAAACGATGCGCGATGACGAAGCTCGTGCGGCCGGCCATCAGCCGTTCCAGCGCCTCCTGGATCAGGCGCTCAGTCTGCGTATCCACGCTCGCGGTGGCCTCATCGAGGATGAGGATGGGCGCGTCCTTGAGCAGCGCCCGGGCGATGCTGACCCGCTGCTTCTCGCCGACGCTCAACTTCACGCCCCGTTCGCCGACCCGCGACTCGTAGCCCTCCGCCAGGCGCGTGATGAAATCGTGGCAGTTCGCGGCGCGCGCGGCGGCGATCAACTCGTCCTCGCTGGCGGTCAAGCGGCCGAACAGGATGTTTTCGCGCAGCGTGCCATTGAAAAGAAAGGCCTCCTGACTCACCACGGCAATCTGTGCGCGTAGGACGTCGAGAGGCAGTTCCCGGATATCCCGACCGTCAATCGTGATGCGTCCCTCCGTCGCCTCATAAAAGGCGGGCAGCAGGCTGACGAGCGTGGACTTGCCCGCACCGGTGGGGCCAACGAGCGCGATCATTTCCCCCGGCCGGGCATGGAGCGAGATGTGCTTGAGCGCCGTTTTGCCGGAGCCATAGCCGAAGCCAACGTTCTCATAGACCACCTCGCCGCGCGCCCGCCATGGCGGTACTGACGAGCCCTTGGCAACCGGTGGTCGCTCGGGTGGCGCGTCGAGGATGTCGAAAACCCGCGCTGCGGCCGCCCGGGCCGATTGCAGCATCTGGTTCAAGCCGTGCAGCCGGCCAATGGGCTCGTAGAAGAACATGCCGGCATAGAGCATGAATGCGACCAGTTGGCCGACTTCGAGCTGGCCGCGCAACACCTGGGCCCCGCCGACCCACAGCACCAGGCCGATGCCCAGCGCGCCCACGAATTGCATGGCCGGTCCGTACCAGGCCCAGGCGCGCATCACTACCAGCGTGCCTTCGCGAAGGTCGTCCGCGCGCGCGGCGAATCGTTGATCCTCGTGGTCCTCGCGGCCGAACGCCTTGATCTGCCGGATGCCCTGGAGGTTGTCCATGAGCAGGGCATTCATGGCGCTGGCGGCCTCGCGTTGCCGGCGGTAACGCTTGTGCGCGGTCAAGGTGTACCACAGGGCGCCGGCCGCCAGCAGGGGCGCGGGAATCAGCGCGACGCCTGCCAGCGTGGGATTGTAGCTGAACATCAATACCAGCGCGCCGAGGATGCTCAGGAGGGCCACGGTGCCCTGCTCCACCCCGTCAATCAGCAGCCGCTCGACGTTGTTCACGTCCTCGATCACACGGGTCATCAGGTCGCCGGACGCCCGTTGGTCGAACCATTGGACGGGCAGCCGCTGCAGCCGGGCATAGACCTGGCAGCGCATGTCGAAGATGACGTTTTGTTCGAGGCGGTTGTTGACGCGGATGCGGAGGCTGTTGAAGACCTCCCGCAGCAGGAAAGCCAGCAACAGCCCGGCCGCTGCTGGGGCCAGCAAGTGCGTTTGCCGCCGCGTAATCACATCGTCAATGAGCACGCTGGTGAGCTTGGGATAGAGGAACCCGAAGCCGAGGGCCAGGATGGCGCAGGCCACCGTGCTTACCGCCAACCAGGGATACGGACGGAGATAGACGGCGACGCGCCGAACCACCTCGCCCGTGCGGCGAGGTGGCGAGCGGAAAGTTGGATCGGTGTGGGCGCCGAACCCGGGATGCGACGACATGCGGGCACCAAGTTAGCGCGCCCGGTCGGCGAGGCGAAGCCAAAGCGCGGCGCGCCGCCGGCGCGTCAGGCGGACCTTTTTTGCTCGCCACCCGGCATCGCTCCCCCTACTTTTCGCCCCATCAGCCACCTGCTTTAACCGCGTATGGAAATCACGTTCCACTGCTCCCACTGCAAGCAGCAGCTCGCGGCGGACGCCTCCGCCTCCGGCCAGACGATTCATTGCCCCACCTGCAACGGGGCCATTACGATTCCCGCGCCAGACGCGACCAACATCCACATCACCAATCCCATCGCCACCTCGGCGGCGGCCAAGGTCGAACATCACTTTGCCGTGCCTGTCCGCGAAGGCCCGGCGGAGATTCTCATCCAGAAAAGCAAGCCGAAGGATGAGGATGAACCCGCCCAGGGGCCCAAGAAGATTCGAATGCGGGTCATCCGTCACACGGACTGCATCGAGGTGGGGCACGATCGCTACGAGGAGACCGTGTCCAACTTCCTCAACAAGGTCGGCGAGGAGAACATCATCAGCATCTCCCCGCTTACCTACACCCACATTGACATTGGCACGCAGAAGATTCTGACCGATTTCGCGGTTCAGATCATCTACCGGCACTGAGAACGCGACGCGGACGGCCGGTGATCCGCCCGGCTCCCGGGCCGCGCATTCGCGCGGCCGGCGGCGGCCAACCTTGACTGGGGCGCGGCGTGGTCGAACTCTCCCGCGCGGTGAACGCTGCGTCCGCATCCGATCACATCGGCCGCCATCTGCTGATCGTCTTTGTCGTCGTGTTGGTTTGTTACGTCGTCGGCTTCTGGGCATCGGAGCAGTGGCGGCATCGGCGCGGGCCGTGGGAGATCACCTTCGTCGTCGCTGGCAGCAACGCGGTTCGCGTGGAGGTGAACCAGCCACGCCTCGGCATTTCCGGAGTCCGGCTGGAGTTGAACGTTCCCAACCACGCGCTGCCGCCGGCCACCAACACGGTTCGCTTCACGCAGCCCGCGGACCGGGGCTCTGTCCCGTTTGGGCAGGTCAAGTTCATGGACACCACGGTGTTGCCGGGGTCGGTGACCTTGGACTTGTTCGGCAACGAAATCGAATGCCTCCCGCGGGTACTGGTCATCAATCGTCGGGAACACCCGTGGCGGTCCGGCGAGACGCACCAGCTCGAGGTGCGCGGCCGGTGACGCGGGGCGACCGCCCAGCCCATCTTTGGCGGGGTCGCGAGCCGGGCTTTGACGCACCGCAGGCCAGTCGGTTGAATCATGGCCATGCGTTACCGCGCTTGTTCAGTCGTCCTGCTCCTCGCCGCGTGGATGTGGCCCCTCGGCCATGCCGCCGACACCACGTTCACGGTCGCCACCTACAATCTGGAGAACTACCTGCTGGAACCGGTCGGCACCCGGCAGGCCAAGGCCGCGTCTGCGCGGGCAAAGAACCGCGAGTTTATCCGGATGCTCAACCCGGACGTGCTCTGCGTTCAGGAGATCGGCTTGGCGCCGGCGCTGGCGGAGTTGCGCGCTTCGCTCAAGGCCGAGGGGCTCGACTACCCGCACAGTGAACACGTCAGCGGTTGGGACACGAACATCTCGGTGGGCGTGCTCAGCCGGTTTCCCATCGTGGCCCGCCGTTCGCACACCAATCTCAGCTACCTGCTGCAGGGCCGCCGCTTCTCGGTCAGCCGCGGCTTTGCCGAGGTGGATATCCGGGTCAATCCCCAATACACCTTCACGCTGATGACCGCGCACCTCAAGTCCCGGCGGCAGGTGGGCTCGGGCAATGAAGCCGATATGCGGGAACAGGAAGCGCGGCTGTTGCGCGAACAGATCGAGGCCGTATTTCGGCGCAACCCCAACGCTAATCTCGTCGTCTGCGGCGACCTCAACGACACCAAGGATTCGGTTCCCATCCGAACCATCCTCGGACAGGGACGGTCCGCCCTGGTGGACACCCGCCCGGCCGAGCGTAACGGGGACAACACGCCGAGCGACAACCCGCGCTGGGACCCGCGCAACATCACCTGGACCCACTACTACGGCCGGGAAGATAGCTACCAACGCGTTGACTATCTGCTCGTAAGTCCGGGCATGGCCAGGGAGTGGCAGCCCGAGGGAACCTACGTCTTGGCGGTTCCCAACTGGGGCGTCGCCTCCGACCATCGCCCGATCATCGCGACGTTCGTGGCCCGGGAGCGATAGCCGAACACCTTTTTTGTTTGAGCACCGGTCCGGCCGTGGTGTCAGATTGGTCGGTCTTGCGCCATGTCTGATTCGGCATCCACCACCGGCAGAAACGCCTTCGACGTGTTCCGCGCGGAGTTTCCCTCCACTTGGCGGGGAATTCCGGACAAGCCGCTGTTTTTCGGCCTGCTGGCCGCGTGGCTGGCGTTGTTTCATTTCCTCGGCAACTCGACCTTCGGGTATGTCGCTTCCCCGTCCCTGCTGGAATGGACCTACACCCTGTACACGCGGCCGGACTCCGAGGACAGTCACGGACTCCTGATCCCTTTCGTGGTCCTGGCGCTGTTCTGGTGGAAACGCGCCGATCTCGCCGCTGTGCCGAAGCAACCCTGGCCGGCCGGACTGGCGTTGCTGGCTGGCGCGCTGGGGTTGCACCTCGTGGGCTTCCTCATTCAACAGCCAAAGGTTTCCGTCGTGGCAATGCTGGCCGGGATTTACGTGCTCATCGCAGTGGTCTGGGGCTGGCGACTGGCGTGGGCGATGGCTTTCCCGTTTGGGTTGATGGTCTTTTGCGTGCCCATCGGTGACCTGGCGGACCCGATTACCATTCCCCTGCGGAAGGTTTCCACCGACATTTCGGTGTTCGTCTGCAAGCACCTGCTGGGCATTCCCGTGATCCAGGTGGGGATTCAGATCATTGACCCGAAGGGCGGCTACCACTACGAGGTGGCCGCGGCGTGCAGTGGCATTCGCAGTCTGGTGACGCTCTTCGCCCTCACGACCATCTACGGCTTCATTTCGTTCCGCACTCCCTGGAAGCGGGCGTTGATGGTCTTCATCGCCGCCCCCCTCGCGCTCGTCGGCAACGTAATCCGGCTGGTCGGCATCGTCGTGGCCGCAGAAGCTTTCGGGCAAAGGGCCGGCGAAGTGGTCCATGATTGGTTCGGTTTTCTCACTTTCGCTCTGGCCCTCGCGGTGATGATCGCGCTGGGCAACTGGCTCCAGGACCCCGAGCCGCCCCCGGCCGCGGCGCCGGTCGCACCCCAACCCGATCCGGCATGACCCGACAGAAATGGATCCTGGCCCTCGTCGCGTTGGCGCTCATCGGCGCCACGGCGGGCGCGCTGCTGCGACTCAAGGCCCGGCAAAAGCTCGGCGAACCCGGCCTCAAGGTGGCCGTCTTGCCCGGCACGACCAACCGCCTCGAAATCCTCCTGCCGGTCCGGGTCCGCCAGTACACCTCCACCAACGTTCCACCGGAGGAGATTGAACGGCAAACGTTGCCCAGGGACACCACGTTCGGGCGGCGCATGTACCGCTCCCCCAGCGGCCACGAAATCCTCCTCAGCGTGGTGATGATGGGCGTGGATCGCACCAGCATTCACAAGCCCGAGTTTTGTCTCGAAGCCCAGGGCTGGCGCATCATCGAACGCGAGACCACCACCATTCCGATTGCCGCCCCCCACGCGTACGACCTGCCGGTCCGCAAGTTCGTGACGTCCCTGGTGACGAGCGACACGGCCGGCAAGCCGGTCCAGTACAGCGGCGTGTACGTCTTTTGGTTCATCTCGGCCGAGCGGATCACCGCCAGCCACTTCGGGCGCGTCGGTTACCTCACCTGGGATCTGCTGCGAACCGGCGTCCTGCCGCGCTGGGCGTATGTGAGCTGCTTTGCCGTCTGCCCGCCGGGCCAGGAGGAGGCCACCTTCGACCGCATCCGGAACTTTGTCGCCGCCGCCACCCCGGAGTTCCAAGTGACCACGTTGCCCGCCGCCGCCGCCGCGCCCGGCCGCTTGAGCGCCGCACAGTGACCCGGTCCGCCCTCGGAAGTGCCGGAGGGGGAACCTGCGCTCTACCGCCAACTACCGGCTGGACGCCGCCGCCTCGTCGTCCAATTTCAGGATGCGGAAGTCGTCGAAGCGAATCCAGTGCTCGGCATCGGCGGGGCCGTGGTAACACTGAAGGCTGACCTGATCGTTGGCCGGCGGCGGCAGCGTGCCCTTGGCAGCGGTCTGAAACTCGCCCTTCCCATCCGGTCGGAACTGGGCGACCCACGAGTCGGCACTGACGATGAGCCGCAGTTGCACGCTGTCGTTGGTCATGGCCGGACGGCCCGGAATGATCATCAACTGCCCGTCCACCAACTCCTTCACGAGTTTGAAAACCGGCTCGCCGTTGGTGTACCACGTGATCCCGGCCTGCTCGAACTGCTGAGTCGGACGCTTGAGGTTGGTGACCGTCACCTCGATCGCGAACCGGCCTTGACGCCGGTCGGGCGCGGGGCGGACGAGGGCGTTTCGAACCGTTTGGGCGTCCCCCGGTTGCACGCGGATCTCGAGCGCGCCCTCGCGCAGGCACCAAAACTCCGGTGCCTCGCGCGACCACGTCCAGCCGTCAGCCAGCCGGTGGTCGAAAGCGTCGGCAAACACAACCGCCGGCTCCGCCGCACGGGTGACGGATACGAGGACAGCGAACACGGCGAAAAGCGCTGATGGCGTTCTCATGGGCAGTGGATTCGATTGATCGCACTGGTGCTACAGGATTCCCCCGCGCCTGTCACCAACCAGCGGCACCACAGGCCGTCGGCCGTCGCCGTGCCGACGGGGTTCCCCCGGATCAGACCCAGCCCTCGCGACGATACCACTCGAAGGTTTCGGCCAAACCCGCCCGCAGGGGAGTGGGGCAATCCTGGCCGAGAAGGGTTTTCAACCGGCTGACGTCCGCGACCCAACCGGGCGCGGCCAGCTCGTGGCGTTTGCCGTGGGCAAGAATGTTTGCGCGGCCGGTCAAACGAGCCGCCCACTGAGCCACACCGCACAGCACCGGCAGAACAGCGTTTGGCAATGGCAGCGTCCACGCGCGAACACCCATGACCGCCGCGACTTCGTCCGTGAGTTGGCGGGCCGTGACGACCTCCGGGGACGCCACATGACAGACCACGCCCGAAGGGATGTCTCGCTCCAACGCGGCCAGCGTCACGGCCGCGAGGTCCTTCGCAAACACCAGACTCAATTCCTGCCGCCCGCCGCCAAAGGCCGGAACGACCCGGTGTCGCGCCGCCTTGAACAGCGGCAAAAACTCGCGGTCTCTCGGCCCGTACACGCCGCCGGGGCGGAGAATGACGTACGGCACCCGACTGCCCCGCGTGACTTCAAGCTCCGCGGCCAGCTTGCTGCGGCCGTACTCGGAGACAGGATGCGGCGAGGCGTCCTCCCGGGCCGGCACCGTGCAAGTGCCGGGGCCGGAAACGGCCAGGCTGGAGATGTGGACCAGTCGCTTGACGTTCGAAGCACAGGCGTTGACCGCCGCCACCAGGTTGCGGGTGCCGTCGCGGTTCACACGATAGAGCTCCTCCGCGTGGACCGCCTTGGTGGCACCCGCGCAGTGGATCACGTGGGTGATGCCGGCCAGCGCGGAGGCGAGACTGGTGGGGTCCGACAACGCGCCGTCGGCGATGGTGATTCGGCCGAGATGCGGCTCGAGGAACCGGCGAAGGCTGGTGGCCCGCAGCAGGACGGTGGTCGGAATGTCGCGCGCCACCAATCCGTCAAGAATGTGGCTGCCCACGAAGCCGCTTGCGCCGGTGAGCAGGACTTTCATCCGAGAGTCGGCGGTCGCCGCTGCGCTTCGCCGTCACCGGCGACGTCAGAGGGTCCCGAGTTCTCGGCCGATTTTGGCCAGCTTCTCAAGAGCAAAATCAATCTGCTCGTCCGTGTGGGTGGCCATCAAGCTGATGCGGATCAACTCGTGCCCCGGCAACACGCCGGGGGACACCACCGGGTTCACGAAGACGCCCTCCTCCTCGAGCCGCTTGCAGAAGCGGAACGTGCGCATCAGATCGCGGATGTACACGGGCAGAATGGGCGTCTGCGACGCACCCAGATCGAATCCGAGGCTCAGCAGGCCCTGCTTCATGCGCTCAGTGTTGCGCCAGAGGCGGGCGATGCGCTCGGGCTCGGCTTGCATGATCCGGACGGCGGCGAGACAGGCTGCGGCGTTGGCCGGGCTCATGCTCGCGCTGAAAATCAGCGCCCGCGAGTGGTGCTTCAGGTAATCAATCGTCGCGAAGTCGGACGCGATGAAGCCGCCGAGGCTCGCGAGGGACTTGCTGAAGGTGCCCATGATCAGGTGAACCTGATCCGTGAGGCCAAAGTGATCGGCCGTGCCGGAGCCATTGCGACCGAGAACGCCGATCGAGTGGGCATCGTCCACCATCACCACGGCGTTGTGAGCCTGCGCGAGCCGGCAGAGCTCGGGCAACTGGATGATGTCGCCCTCCATGCTGAACACGC
>CALJWR010000304.1 GCA_937976685.1 uncultured Verrucomicrobiae bacterium | reverse complement strand
TTCTCCAAGAAGCTCCAAACGTGGGACGGCTTCGGCTTTAATTACGTCGAGAGCGCTCAGACGATGGACTACGCCAAAGACCCGCAGGAGTACGGCGGGTTCAGCCTGCTGAAAGAGGAAGACCGTCAGAAGATCGTGGAGCTAGTCTTCGGCGAGGACGGTTTGCGCGTGGGGCTGTTGAAGATGTTTCTGGATCCGTGGCATCAGTCCGCGCCGGGCGGACCTTTCAACCACGAGACGACCACGAAGTGGCTGCGGTACTTCGCGCGCGAGGGGGTCAAGAAGAGCCGCGCCGCGGGCCGCGACCTGACCATCATCACCACGCTCTACGGGCCGCCGGCGTACATGACGAAGCAAAAGGTCATGCGCGGTCGGGACCTGGACCCGGCGCACCAACGCGACCTCGCGCGGTATCTCGTCAGTTGGGTGAAGTTCCTCCGGGAAAAGGAGGGTCTGCCGGTGAAATATGCCTCGCTACACAATGAGGGCGAGGATTGGTTTCGGTGGAACCGCGCGGGGCTTACGGAGTGGAAGGGCCAGGACTACAATCTGTTTTGGCCGCCGGAACAGGTGGTCGCGTTCATCAAGCTGGTGACCGATGAATTGAAGGCTGCCGGTCTGAATGATGTGGGGGTGACTCCGGGCGAAAACACCAACTGGTACCGTTGGGGTACTTGGGGCTATGCGGATGCCATCGCCGATGACGCCGAGGCGTTGAACAAACTGGGGCTCATCACTTCGCACGGCTTCTATGCCGGCAATTACGGCCCCTGGTTCGGGGAGCACAAGAGCGCCGGCATTGATCTGCTGCGGGCCAAGCGCCCCGAGCTGCACGCCTGGGTGACCTCGACCAGTTGGAGTCAGATGGATGCAAAGAACATCAAAGAACACCACGGCAACATCTACACCGCCAAGGTCAATGGCATCATTCCTTGGGCGGGCATCCAACGACCGGTCAAATGGGCGGGTGGCGATCCTAATCCCGGCTCGGCTTTCACGGTGCGCGAGGACGGCACCTACCAGGTGCGCCGAGGCTATTGGTTCTACCGACAAGTGACACGCGCCGGCCAACCCGGCATGGCCGTGGCCCGAACCAGCGCGATGGATTCCGAGGTGGCCCTGCTGGCTTTCGCCCGCAACGGAACCACGAACCCGGATGCCTTCGTGCTGGTCAACTTGGGCAAGACCAGGAAGATCAATGTGCGCATCAAGGGCAGCACGGCAGTGGCCTTTGACGCCTTCCGCACGACCGAGGATCAGAAGGAAACATTCACCCGCATCGGGAAGTTCGCGGAGACCGGCGGCGCGCTCCTCTACGAAGCGCCCGCGCAATCGGTAACCACCTTCTTCGCCACGCCCGAGTGATGGCGCTAAACCGAGCCGAAAGGATTGAGTGATGAACCGTTCCAGTTCGCTGAAACGCCTTGCCCCTTTCTGGCGATGGTTGAGCTGGAGAGCGTTGTTTTGCTTCCTGCAAGCCGCTGACGCGGTGGCGGACGCTCCCTTCCCCGGTCCGCGCGGCGAGCAGCTTGATCTGGCCAGCCGGGCGGATCTCTGGGAGCGCCAGCCAACCAATTTCCTGGAGAAGTTCGTGCGCGTGCCGCGCGATCAGGTCGTGGCCTTCGCGCTCTACACCCACGACGCGGGCGTCTTGAAAATGACCGCGCAACTGTTTCCGCTTCAGCCCGGCGAACCGCGTGAAGTGCGGCTGGAATTCAAGCAGGGCCGCCAATGGCGCGAAGTTGCCCGCGCCCCGGTGGTGTATCCGGGCTGGTCGGCGCATTTTCGTATCGCGCCCCGGGACAACACACGCGACGTGCCCTATCGCGTCCGACACGGGGACGCGGCGATGTTCGAGGGACTGATCCGCAAAGACCCGCGGGACAAGAATGAAATCGTCGTGGCCTCGCTGTCCTGCGACTCGAATGCCGACCGCGGCGACCGGCGGGAAATTGTCGAGAAGCTGCTGCGGCAGAATCCCGACCTGCTCTTCTTCGCCGGCGATCAGAGCTACGATCACCGCGAGCACACCGCCGCGTGGTTGTTGTGGGGACGTCGTTTCCGCGAGGTGCTCAAGGATCGTCCCGTGGTCACGATTCCCGACGATCATGACATCGGCCAGGGCAACGTCTGGGGCGAGGGCGGCATCGTGGCGGATTCCGAGGCCGGCGACTCGGGCGGATACTTTTACCCCGCCGAATACATCCAGATGGTTCACCGTTGCCAGACGTCGCACCTGCCGGATCCGCCCGACCCGCGCCCGGTGGCGCAGAACATCCCGGTCTATTTCACCCGGCTGCGCGTGGGAGGCATTGACTTCGCCATCCTCGCGGATCGCCAGTTCAAGAGCGGACCGAAAGGCAAGATTCCGCAAATGGGACCGCGCCCCGATCACATCCGGCAGGCGGGATACGATCCCAACGCGGTGGACTTGCCGGGGTTGCAACTGCTCGGCGAGCGACAGATGGCGTTCGTCGAAGCGTGGGGACAGGACTGGAGCGGGGCGGTGATGAAAGTGGCGCTCTCGCAGACGGCCTTCTGCGGGGCGGTGCATCTGCACGGCGACAAGACCAACCGCCTGCTGGCCGACCTGGATTGCAACGGCTGACCGCAGACCGGACAGCGCGGGGGCGTGGCGTCGGCTTTGGCCTGGGGGGGGCGCGCTGGGGGGTGGTGCGCAGCAGGGCTTGAACCTCGTGGAGGGCCTGGGTTTCGAGGTGACCGAGGTTTTGATCGGCGGCGCAGAGGAACCGGGCGGCCGAGGCTTCCAACGTCACGGCCAGGCGGGCTGCCAGCACGGCCAGGGGTTCGGGCGCAGCGGGCACGGAGGACCGGCGGCGGGCAGCACTG
>CALJWR010000303.1 GCA_937976685.1 uncultured Verrucomicrobiae bacterium | reverse complement strand
CGGCCCTGGTCCAGATCGGTCCGGAGCGTGATGTGCGACTGCCCGCGCCGGAAGCTCTGCTCGTCCATGCCCAGCCGGGGCACCGCCTCGGGCTCCGCCGGTCCAGGCCGCGGTCGCCCCCCCGTTTCATGATCGCCTGGGTTGCACAAGGCGTTGCAGGGAACGATCCAGGGCGCACACCGCCCGGGCCGGCAGCACCGCCAGCGGTTCGGCTTCCACTTGAAGACACGCAGAGTCGGAAACGGGATCAAGGCAGGTCGCTCTCATGCCGGGAGCTTACACCCCCCTGCAAGAAACTGAGATGCGCCCGCCATCAGAACTTCCGCAAATGGCGAGTTGACAGGCCGATGCACGGGCGCACCCTCATCGGCCATCCCAAAATCCATCAAACTATGAAACGACCAACATCCTTCCGCGGTGTCGCTTCCCAAGGCGATGCCTGGCTTACGGGCGCCGTGCTCTTGCTGTTCGTCACCGCCGCGCAAGCGCAGACGATTCCCAACCCCAGTTTCGAGGCCAATACCTTCACCATCGCTCCGGGCGACATCAGCCAAAACGGCGCGATCTCAGGCTGGACGGCAGCCTACGACAGCGCAGCCGGGCTGAATCCGGCCGGCGGCAGCAGTCCCTACGCCGACAACGGCGCCATTCCCGACGGCGCAAACGTGGCCTTCATCAATTACGGCGGCGGGGCATTGAGCACGATGATCTCCGGGTTGACCGTGGGCCAGAAGTATCAGGTGCAGTTCCGCGCGAACGCCACTGCCGGTCAGGTTCCTTTGCTCCGGGTTTCGATCGCTGACGAGGAAATGCTGGCGTTGACGGTGTACCCGGTGGGGGGCAGCAACCCTTACGGATACCTGGTGTTTGAATTCACCGCGGCGGCAACCTCGCAAACGCTGACCTTGCTGAACGACACGTTTGATGACGCGACCATCCTGGTGGACGACTTCAAGATCCGGCCCAGTGCCGGGACTTGGACCGTCGCGGAGTGGAATGACGATTCCGACTCGGGCGTGGACGGCCAGTACGTGTACACGCACGCGTACAATTTCGGCAGCGCCGCCACCGCGGTGATCAACGGCGTCGCCTTCACCGGCGTCGCCGGCGCCAACCCGGCCGTCGCCGACAAGTTCTCGAGCAGCTACCTCGGCAATCTGTTCGCCGGCGACGCCAACGATATCACCGGCGGCGGTGCCGTGATGGCGCGGGACTTCGTGTACGGCGGAACGGTGCCGGCGGGAAGCTTTCAGACCTTGACGCTCTTTGGTCTGACGCCGGGAACTGAATACGTGTTGACCGTGTACTCCGCCGGCTGGGAAGCACCCGGGCCGACCATCCGCTGGGGTACGGCCAGCCTCGGGGAGGATCGTTTGACGATTAACCAGGACCAATTCGGGAACAACAAGGGCATCCGGTTCTCGTGCCGTTACACCGCCGACACCTCCGGCACGGCCACTTTCCGCCTCGCGCCCGTGAATCCGGCCAACGTCAGCTTCCATTTCTATGGGTTCAGCAACCGCGAGGCCGTCAGTCGCAATGTTGCGCCCACCATTACCCAACAACCCGCCAGTATCACGGTCTCAGCGGGACTACCCGTCCAGTTCAGCGTCGCCGCCAGCGGTTTCCCGGCGCCCACGCACCGGTGGCGCCGAAACGGAGTTGACATTCCGGGCGCCACGGACAGCACCTACGCCATCGCCGAAGCCTCGGCGCAAACGGCGGGCACGTACGATGTTGTCGTGGCCAATGCGCTCGGAGAGGTAACCAGTGCCGCCGCGCAGTTGACGGTCGGCATTCCGTTGGCCAACCCGAGCTTTGAAGTGGACTCGTTCGAGTACTGGCCGGGCTACAGCCTCAACAATGTCGGGGGCGGTGTTACCGATCCGGGCGACAACACGCCGATCACCGGTTGGAACCAGAGTGTCCTTCCTGGCAGCGGCATCAATCCGATTGCCAACGGGGCCTCCCCCTTCGCCGACAACGGCGTGATTCCACACGGACGGCAGGTGGCTTTCCTCCAGGCAGACAGCACACTCGATCAATGGGTGTCGGGTCTGACGGCGGGATCACAGTACTACCTGCATTACCACGCCAACGCGCGGAGCGGTGGGATGCCGGCGCTGGAAGCCCGCCTGGGCGGCGAGGTCGTGGTGCCCGCGCAGACATTGACGGCAACGGGTTATCGGGAATTTTACAGCGACGTCTTCATCGCGACCTCGACGCAGACGGAACTCGTCTTCGAGAAGAGCAACCCGTTTGGGGGCGACACGACTGCTCTGATTGACAATGTCGCGATCGTCCCGGTTCCCGCCGGCACCGCTCCTTTCTTGACTAAGGTTCCCCAGGCGGCCATCGCCAATCCTGGGGAAACGGTCGTATTCGAGGCCCAAGTGATCGGCAGTCTGCCACTCAACCTCCAGTGGACGAAGAACGGCACGCCGATTCCGGGAGCGACCGCGGCGAAGTTGACGCTGTCCAACGTCCAAGCCGCGGATGAGGGGAATTACGCGCTCACCGCTGCCAACGCGGGCGGCACGGTGACAACGCCGGCCGCGCGCCTCACCGTGGGGCTGCCCGGTATCTATGGAACCGGCGTGGCCGCCGATGGTTCGCTGCTCGGACCCGGCGAGGTGGATCCCCACTACAAACTGGTGGCCAGCGCAGACGAGAGCTACCCGGGCCCGGACGCGATCGTCGTCAATGACGGTTGGCCGATTGCCGTCGGTGTTTGGACTTTGAATGGTCCGTCATCGAAATGGATCGCCCCGCAAGCGGATCAAGGGAGCGCCGGTAGTGGCAACGCTGAAGGCGACTACACCTATGAAACTTCGTTCGACCTGACCGGTTACGACGTTTCCCGGGTACAACTGGTGGGCGGGTGGGCCGCCGACAACACGGGCTTGGACATCCTCGTCAATGGTGTCAGCACCGGGTTGTCCAACGGCGGTTTCGGCACCCTCACCCCGTTCACCATCACCAGCGGACTGGTGGCCGGCCGGAATACGCTGGCTTTCAAGATCAATAATCTGCCGGCAACGCCGAACCCCACCGGCCTGCGCGTGGACCTGAAAGGCATTCTGGTCGGCTCCACGACCCCGCCGACGATGCAGGTGGTTCAGGGAGCCACCGACATCATCATCTCTTGGTCGCCAGCGGCTGCCGGACAGAAGCTCCAGTCGGCGCCCGCCGTCACCGGGCCGTGGACGGATGTTCCCGCCGCAACCAGCCCGCACACCATCAAGCCATCCGCGGCTCAAGCCTATTTCCGGGTCGTGCAGTAGGCTCCTCTAACATTCAGTCGGGCGGGCCGGGAACGTCAGCGCGTTTCCGGCCCGCTTCTTTCCCGAGGAGGCGACGGCATGGCTGCGTCCACCGCCGGAATCCGCGTGCACGGCGAAATTCCCTTTGCCAGTCGCCACGTCGGTCACAATTCTTCGCGCCAGCATGTCAGCGACACCCGTTCAAGGCCGGGGCAAGAACTCTCGCTTTTGTCCCGCGCTCGACCAGTTCATCAGCCCGGCGGACTGCGGCGCCCAGCGCGGTAGCAAGATCGTCTGTCGGCCCGCCTGCGCATTCTTCCCGTTTGGCACCCGGGGTTACGACCTTTGGCTGAAGCTCGACGGCGCCTGGCTGGCCAAAGCGGTGAAGTTCCTGGTGGACCGGCTCGGTCGGGAGGAACTCCAGAGACGGATCCGCCGCTTCACCGTGCCCATGCGGGCGTCCGACAGCGAGTTCGAGAGCGCTTTTGCCAATGCGCTCAACTATTCGCTGTTCGTGGAGCGGGAGGCCGACGGGCGGACACGGGCCGAGATTTGGGCGGCCACCACCGCCACGAGGGACTTGAACAATGACGAGCAGGTCATGCTGCGGCACCGGATGAGCACGCGGCCGGGGATCCTCGAAGTCCAGGAAGTACTCGACTCGCTCGCGCTCCGATGCGTTGACCTGCTCGACCTCGAACGGGGCGAGTTTGTGCTCTTTGATCGGGGCGCCGCCGCCCAGATGGTGCGGTTCAGCCGGATGCTCACGTGGGTGACCCACTACCCGCACTTCAGCCGGACCAACGTCTTCGCGATGGACATGCCGCACAACATCTATGCCGCGTGGTTGCAGGAAGTCTCCAACCGTGCGGCCACAGCGGGAACCAATCGCCCGGGTTATTCCCTCAGAGACTACCTCGCCGAGAACTTCGTGGACGCAGTCACGTTGCTGAACACGCTGGCGGATGAATACCGCCGCCGGCTTTTTGCGAGCCTCGATGTCCATCACTGCGTAGCCAGCTACCTCATTACGGGCGATCCCGCCGCCGTCGAGACCGTCCTGCGTGCGAAAACCGATTTCGAAGCCGACACTGCCCCGGACGACAGCCAGTTCGCTGCGCCGAAGTTGTTCTTCCGCTGGTTGCAGCAGGGGGAGTCGGCCGAGTGCGCTCAGACAATTGCCGCCAGGGGCGGGGCGCGTTTGGACACGACCGTGGACGGCGTTGGCACCGTGGGCAACGTGCGCCTCTATCCGGAGCGCCTGCTGATCGAGACCTTCAGCCGGGCCAAGCACGACTTCGCGCGCCAGAAGGTGGCCCAGTACCTCGGCGAGCTGGTCACGTTCGAGAAGGAATCCATCGTGGACCTGGCGAAGATCCTGGAGGAACGACGCGCGCGCGAGGCCACCATCGGTCAGGCGGAAGCCGCCGTCTTCAATGACGAGGAATCGTCGGCGTCCAGAGACGAGTCGGCAGAAGCGCAGCCGGACACCAACAAAGACGATGCGGAGAAGCTGATTCCTGACTCGGAACGGCAAGAAGCGATCCAGCAGGCTCACCACCAGCACTATGAGCGATTCCTCGACGAGAGCAACCCCGCGCTCGATGGCCAGACGCCCCGCGCCGCCGCCACCAACCCCGCCCTGCGCCCCAAACTCGTCGAGTTGATGAAGGCCCACCTCCACGGCCTCGAGCGCCGCTGTCGCGAGGACGGCTTGCACCTCGACATTGACTGGGTGCTCGATGCGCTGGACCTCCCATCGCTGAAGGCCAGGCCTCGTTCCCGCCCATGACGATCATCACGGACAGCCGCTGCACGGAATACTCGGCTCCGGGTCATCCCGAGCGACCGTTCCGGGTGGCCAAATCGGTTGAACGCCTCAAGACCCAAACCGACCTGCCTCTGGAGTGGGCTGAGCCGGGCCCGGTCAGTCGGGAACAGTTGCTCCGCGCCCACACGGAGGAGCATCTCGATCGGCTGGAAAAGCCGATGGACTTCGATGCCGACACGCCGGCCCATCCGGGCATTGCCGCGCACGCCCGTCGCGCGGTGGGCAGTGCCCTCAAAGCGCTGGAACTGGCGCTGCTAGGTGAGTCCGCCTTCAGCCTGATGCGACCGCCCGGTCACCACGCGACCGCCACCCGGGCGATGGGATTTTGCTACCTCAGTTCGATTGCCATCGCTGCCGTGGAAGCGCTTCACCGGAAAGTGGGACGAGTGGCAGTCTTTGACTTTGATGTCCACCACGGCAACGGCACGGAGGACATCCTGCTCCAGCGGAGCGACTGTGAGTTCTACTCGGTCCACATTTACCCGGCCTATCCGGGCACGGGTGAGGACTCGATCCAAAACGCGCGCAATTACCCCGTCGCCCCGTTTTCCTCCCGGTCGAAGTACCGGGACATTTTGGCTGGCGCGCTCGAGGATCTGAAGCGGTACCGGCCGCACGTCTTGGGCGTGTCCGCCGGTTTCGATGGCTTCGCCGGCGATCCGCTCGGCGGAGCGATGGGCGCGTCCCTGCTGGAAGAAGACTTTCGCTGGCTGGGCGAAGAGCTGCGGTCGCTCAACGTGCCCACCTTCCACGTTCTCGAAGGCGGCTACAGCCGCGAGTTGCCCGACCTCATCCTCGCCTACCTGAAGGGCTTCGCCGGCCGACCGGCCGCTCCGGTCAATCAACCGTGAAGAATGGCGGTCCCAACTCGCTGTCCACCGTGCCTCGCTCATGACTTCGGCCTCGGGAATCATTGACCTGCGGAGCGACACCATCACCGTCCCCACGCCGGCGATGCGGGAGACGATGGCGCGGGCGGAAGTGGGCGACGATGTTTTCGGCGACGATCCCACAGTAAACCGACTCGAAGAACGCACGGCCGAACTACTGGGCAAGGAGGCCGCTGTGTTTGTGCCGTCGGGCACCATGGGCAACCAAATTGCCATCCGGGCGCATACCGAGCCGGGCGACGAGATCCTCGTCGAAGCCAACGCGCACATCTACTACTACGAGGCCGGGGCGCCGGCGGCGCTGTCGGGAGTGATGTGCCGGTGTTTGCCGGGCGACCGCGGGGTATTCGCCGCCGCCGCGCTGGAGGCCGCGCTCCGTCCGCCGGATCAGCACTTTCCCCGCAGCCGGCTGGTGTGCCTGGAGAACACCCACAATCGCGGGGGCGGCAAGGTGTGGCCGCTGGAAGAATTGCGGTCAGTCGCCACCACCGCGCGGCGCCACGAACTGCGCCTGCATCTGGACGGGGCCCGCCTGTGGAACGCCGCCGTGGCCAGCGGAATTCCGGAGCGGGAATACGCGGCGTTTTTCGACTCGGTGAACGTCTGTTTCTCGAAGGGGCTGGGAGCTCCCATCGGGTCGGCGGTCGTGGGCACGCGAGAATTCATCGCCCGCTGTCGGCGTTTCCGGAAGATGCTCGGTGGCGCCATGCGGCAGGTTGGCATCATCGCCGCCGGGGCGCTGTACGCGCTCGATCACCACCGAGACCGTCTCGCGGAGGACCACGCCAACGCCCGCCGGCTGGCGGAAGGTCTGGCGGCCCTTCCGGGCGCGGAACTGCGGCCCGGTGAGGTGGAGACAAACATCGTCTTGTTCCGCGTCAGGCGGTTGAAAGCGGCTGAGCTCGCCGCGCAACTGGCGCCGCGCGGCGTCCGCGTGCTCGCCCTTGGCCCGGACCGCATTCGCGCCGTGACGCACCTCAACGTATCGGCGGCAGACATCGAGCGCGCCCTCGCGGCCATGGCACCGTTGCTGCGCTAAAGGCGGCATCGGCGAGCCACCATTGCGCGCGCCACAGCAGGCTCCGCTGCCAACGCTTCACTGGCGGGTGGTTCGCGCCGGATCAGGCCACCACCGCGCGGCGGATTCCCCTCGCCACCGAATCGAGATTTCTGAAGGCCCAATTGCCGGTCTCAATCTCCTCCAAAGCCAGGTCGCCACACCGAACCGGATTGATGCGGCCGGCGCCGCAAAGGAGAACCCGAAACGCGCTGCGCTACAGTTCGCTGCTGAACCGATAGCTCCCCGAGGCTACCGTCAGAACGACGCGACCCGGTTCTTCCCGGACCCGTTTCACCCCGGGCGCTCTCGATAGCGACTGCCCGTCTTCGCGGACCGAGGCTGCCGACCTCGCCGGGACAATGACCGTGGCTGAGGTGTTGGCTGGAACGGTCATTTCGAGTTCGAACTGATCCCCCGTCCGCTTCCACGCAGTCGCGATGGGGCCGCGAATGCTGTCATAGCGGGCGCGAACCCAGTGAATCGGCGGTACCTCGAACGACGAATCGGGCGCGGGCGGACGGGGCGCGATCAGGATTCGGGCGAAGCCCGGCCCGTCGGTGTCCATCCCGGCGAGCCAGCGAAAGGCCCACTCCATGACCGCCCCAAACGCGTAGTGGCTGAAGCTGTTCATCGAGGCGTTCTGATTGCCGGCCGCGCCATTGAAACCATGCTCGGTGGTGAAACTGTCCCAGCGCTCCCACACCGTGGTCGCGCCGTTGATTACCTCGTAGCCCCACGAGGGAAAGCGCCGACCCTGGAAGAGTCGTGCGGCCAGGTCATCGTAGCCGCCTTCACTGAGGGCAGGCAGCAGGTGCTTTGTCCCGAGGAAGCCCGTGGCCATGCGGACATCGTTTTCGGCGATTCGCTCGGCCAGGGCTGCCGCGAGGCCGGACCGCGTCGTCGCCGGAGCCTCAGCCAGCCGCAGCGCGAGCACGTGCGCGGTCTGGGTTCCCACGCTCAGCGTACCGTCGGCGCCGAGGTAATCCTGCGCAAACTGAGCGGCCAGTCGCGCGTGCAGGTCGGCGTAAGCCGCGGCCTCGGTTTCACGGCCAATGGCCTGCGCCATCTCGGACATCAATCGCGCATCCTGTGTGAAATAGGCCGCGTCAATCAGTTCGATGGGCGTTGGCTCGTTGAGATTGAGCCAGTCGCCCCACGTGTTGCCGTCGGCCTTGCCGCGCAGGTCGGGCGCGCGTTGCTTTCGCCACTCCATGAAGCGGGTCATCGAGTTCCAGTGGCGCTCGATGACGCGCCGATCGCCGTACACCTGCCAGATGGTGTGCGGGCAGATGATGCCGGCGTCTGTCCAGGCCGTGCCCCAGGTCTGGCCAGGCGCCCCGTGCCCCATCGGGTAAGGACAGTAGTCGGGATAGGCTCCGAAATCGCGCTGCGCCTCTTCGACGTCGTCCAGCCACTTGGTGAAGAAGGCGGCTACGTCGGCGTTGAACGTGGCAGTCCGAATGTAGATCTGCGCGTCGCCCATCCAGCCGAGGCGCTCGTCACGTTGCGGACAGTCGGTCGGGATCTCGATGAAGTTGGCGCGTTGGGTCCACACGGTGTTCTTCCAAAACCGGGTCATCACCTCATCCGAGCAGGCAAACTCGCTGGTCAACGGGGTGTCGTTGTGGAGCACCAGCCCGGTCACTGTGTCGAGGGTGGGGCGGCCCGGCAACCCGGTGATCTCGACAAACTGAAAACCGTGATAGGTGAATCGCGGTGTCCACGTCTCTCCGTCCGGATCCCCGCGCAACGTGTAAAAGTCCGTGGCCCGCGCGCGACGGAGGTTTTCCGTCATCAAGCGGCCGTCGGGATGCAGCATCTCGCCGAACCGGAGTCGCAGCCGGGTTCCTGCCTCACCCTTCACGTGGAGACGCACATTGCCGGCGAAATTCTGCCCAAAGTCGAAGACGCACACCCCGGGAGCCGGCTCGGTCAGCCGCCGCGCCTTCAACTCCTCCGTCACGCGAATCGGCGGCGCCGCGTAGGCTTGGAGACGGGGCGGCTTGCGGAAACCCAGTTCCACCCCCCGGTCCCCGCAGTTGTCCGAGAAGATCGCCAGGGTGCTGCCGTTGTCGGCGGCGCGGATGGCGTTCTCCCAATGCCAGGCACGGTCCGGACCTCGTGCCCCGACTCGAGTCTCAGCCGGGCGACACCAGTGCGGATCCTCCTGCCGCGCGTCGAAGGCTTCGCCCATGATCAGGTCCGCTTCGCGAATTGGTCCGTCGGCGCTCACCTGCCAGGTGGAATCCGTGGCCACGATCTCCCGGGAGCCGTCTTCATACTCGAGCTCGAGTTGCACCAATAGCGCCGGCGTCTTCCCGTAGAAGTAGCGGCCCGCGCGGTTGGGGCCATAACCCACCAGCAATCCGTAACCGACGTAGCCCGAGTACCAGCCCTCGGAGACGATCGCACCGAGGCAGTTCTTCCCGCGCCGCACTTGCTCGGTGACATCGTGAGTCCGGTAATAGGCGCGCCGATGATAGTCCGACCAACCGGGCTCGAACCACGCGTCGCCAATTCGCTGCCCGTTCAGATGGATCTCAACCAGTCCAAGTGCCGAGGCGTACACGGTCGCCCGCTTCACTGGACGGGCAGCCGTGAAACCTTTCCGGTAGTGGCGGGCCGGCGGCAGAAATAGCGTGTCCCGACTCTGGTGCAGCGGTTGATCGTCCCGGTAGGAAATCCACTCCCCCTTCCAGTCGCTGGGGGATAACAAGCCCATGCTCCAGGTGGCCGGCGGGCTCCACTCCGAGGCACGGCCCGCCTGGTCCCAGATGCGCACCGCCCAGAAGCAGCTCTGCCGCGAGGCCAGCGGCTGGCCGCCGTATTCGATGTTGACCGTCTCGCCCGACTCCACACGACCGGAGTCCCACAGGTCGCCCTCGCGGGCCGCGAGTTTTTCCGGGCTGCTGGCCACGAGGATCTGCCGGGCGGACTGCCGTTGGTCGCGCTCATCCGAGGTCACAATCCACGACAAGCGCGGGCGGGTTTCTTCCACGCCGGCCGGATTGGCGAGATACTCCGTGCGCAGCCGCTCGGGCTTCAGCCCCGCAAGCGCGCTGGAAGACGCCAGCAAACACGCCGGAGCGATCCAAAACAAATGCGACAGGTTCATAGGGCCTTCCTCCGCCGACGTTCAGGTCGGGCGGACCACGCCGTCAAACCGCGATATCCTCCGGTTGCACTTCGAGGCATTCGTCCTGGTCCTCCCAAACCACGGCGGGAAATTCATCGGTCAGTCGGGGCACCAGCTCGGACGCGGCCCGCGCGAGCAACCCTTCAGCTTTTTTCGCCGCGTCCTCGAACGCGCGGTTGTAGTCGCGGACGCGTTGCTGCTCGTGATCATCCCAGTGGGCCACGGCATGAACGGGGCGATAGTCAGCCGCCCATTCCTCCAAGGCATGCCGGAGATCAGCCGGCAAATCCCCGCCCGCCACAGCGGTACCCCCGCAATGCACACAAACCAGACCGCTCTCCGCCACGTCACGGGTCAGCATCGGCAACAGGGGCGCGCGGCAGCAAGGAGCGACCGGATACGCGGCCGGAATCGTGGCCAGCCGCTTCAGCCAGATTTGGCGATCGTGCGCGACCTGCGCCCCCACCCGGTAGGCGGCCATCAGCGGATGCGAGGCGCGCCAGCCTCGCCCGAGGAAAAGACCCACGGTTTGCGCCATCCAGCGCGCCAGGGTCAGGTCGTCGAACCCGCGAAACACCTGCGCATACTCCTCCCACAAAGGATCAACGGGTCTGTCCGGATTATGCGACATCGCAGTTGAGGTTAGGCGGCGGGCGCGGCGAGCAAAGCCGAAAACAGGTCGGCGCCCGGGTCTGCCGGGGCGCGCTTCCGTGCCTACCGTCCGCCTTGCTGCCCGGCCTGAAGTTCGCGAACCAACCGCTCGAGCCGGCGACCGTACTCGACGTAGCTGCTGTACTGGGCCTCCGCCGAGGACTGAATCGAGGCGTCATGGAACACCACCGCCAGATGCGGCTCGATGGAGATGCCCCCGTTGAAGCCCCGGCTCAGAGCGTCGCGCAGGATGTCGCTCACCCGACCATCGCCCTCGCCCGGCCAGTGGTAATCAGCGTCGTTCCTGGCCGGATTCCAGGTCGCGTCCTTGACGTGGATGTGGGCGGTCACGTCGCGCACTTTGGTCCAGAACTCCCAGGGATCCTGCCTGGGCCAGGGCTTCGGCCGCGACCGGTCGGCGTTGAAAATGGGATTGGCCGTGTCAAACACCCATTTCAGGCCCGGCACGCGCTCCAGCAGTTCCAGGGCGTGCCGCCAACTCATCCCGCCATGGTTCATGCAGTTCTCGTGAACCGGCTGCAGCCCGGCGTCGAGAAAGCGCCGCGTCACCTCGCGTACCCGTTCAAACACCTGCGGAGGGATTGCGTCGGCGTCGTCCGCAGGCTTGAAGCTCATGATGCGAATGAGCCTGGTGCCCAGGCGCTGCATTCTCGGGATGGCGCGCTCGACCTCCGCCAGCGTTACCTCGAAGGGCGTTGCCACGGTTTTCGCCCAGTTCATGATCGTGGACCCGAA
>CALJWR010000302.1 GCA_937976685.1 uncultured Verrucomicrobiae bacterium | reverse complement strand
CGCGTCTGCCTGGTGGCGCTCAAGGCGGATCTTCACCCCGAGCCTTCCTGGCCCCAATTACAGGAACGCTCCCAGCACGATCCCCGCATCCCTTTCCAAGCACTCGTCAAGCACCGCGCCAAATGAAAAGACCGTGTCGGGCGTTCAACAACGCCCCACAGTCAGCTCCTTTGCCCCACCCCGCGCAAATCTACCGGCGGGGCACAACCCAAGGTCGCCATCCATGATCGGATTGCGATCTTCATCTCCGCAAATGCTTGCAAGCGCGGCTTTACGAAACGGGGCGTGAACCACGGGAAAGTACCCACCAGATCGTTGAAGACCAAGATCTGACCATCGCAATCAAGCCCCGAGCCGATGCCAATCGTTGGAATCTTGACCCGCCGCGTAATCTCCCCCGCCACCGGAGGATTTACCAGTTCCAGGACCACCGCAAAAGCCCCTGCCTCCGCCAGGAAGTCGGCGTCAGCCAGCAGGGCGTCTCGTTCGGATTCGCGCTTTCCTTTCAGGTGGTAACCTCCCTCGGCCAAAACGCGCTGGGGCAGCATCCCAAGGTGCCCGAGCAGGGGGATGCCGGTGGCGACGATGGCCCGCACTTGCTCGCAAATGTCTCGCCCCCCCTCCGCCTTGACGGCTTCCGCTCCAGCCTGAGTCAGCCGGCGCGCCGAAGCGACCGCCTCAGCGGCATTTCGGTACGTGTTGATGGGCAGATCAGCGACGAGCAGCGCTTTCGGCCGGGCGCGCGCGGCCGCCCGGACGTGGTGTTCCATGTCCGCCAGCGTAACGTGCGTGGTGTCCGGATGGCCGAGGACAACCATCCCCAAGGAATCGCCCACAAGGATCAGCGGCACTCCGGCTTCGTCGAGCAACCGGGTCGTTGGATAGTCGTAGGCAGTCAGCGCGGGCAGGGGTCGAATGCCCTTCCAAGCCCGCAAATCTGCCGCGGTGAGTTTGCCCTCGATCACGCGCCGGAAGCTGCGACGTACCGGCGCGAGGCGCCAGTTCATTTTGCCGGAATGTCCCCCGCTCACCCAATCTTTACAACTGAGGTGAAAGCTGGCAGACGGCGGAGAATCATTCCCCGGGCCATTCGTCTGAAGACGCAGGGCTCCGGCCGACCAAACGGCCTTGTTTGCCCCGGCGGACCCCGGGCTTCCGGGCTCGCTCCTCCCCGTAACCCGCTTTGAGCGGTCCCACTGCCAACTCCGTTCCCCACGTAATGATTCAGGCTAAAACACAGCTTTCAAGAGTGCGGTTGACACCTCCGCCAACAGGAGTACTGTCAAAGGGCGAGCCGGGGATGAAGCGTCCGTTCTGAGGCTGAGGAAGCCCTCTCCTCCACAATCTCCCAAACGCGCACGCCTAAACCGGAAGCTCTTTGCAGTCGAGGAACGATTTCGATCCGGGTGTCAGTACGTTTCTTCAGTGGGTTCCCCACCCCCTCCTCCTTGGCGTCTGACGCCCGGGTCTTTTTTTCCCGATTGCCCGTTGGCGCATCCCCGCCGGCTTCTCCGTCGGGTCATGACTGAAATCGGTCTCCTGGTTGGGATCGGTTCGCTGTGAATCCCAGAGCGATCGGCAGGGCAGTGAGCGCGGGGAGCTCTCGCAGGCGTCCTGGCGCTACCGAGGTCGGCCGGTGCCCAACGCGAAGCCGCTCAACCCTCTACCGCCAAGACGCGCCGGAGGTACCTGCCCGTGAGCGACTCACTGCAGCCGGCCACGCTTTCCGGAGTCCCCTCCACGACGAGCCGCCCCCCTGTTTCGCCGCCTTCCGGCCCGAGATCAATGACCCAGTCCGCCTCCGCGATGAGGTCGAGATTGTGTTCGATGACGAGTACTGTATGGCCGGCGTCCACCAATCGCTGAAGAACGTCCACCAACCGACGCACATCCGCCGTGTGAAGACCGATGGTCGGTTCCTCGAGGACGAAGAGCTTGCCGCCGATGCCAACGCGCGCGGAATCACCGCGGCGCTCAGTCGGCAATGGTCCCGACGGCCCGGGTCTCAGTCCTCCGAGGAGGTGCGTGACCAGCTTCACGCGCTGGACTTCGCCGCCGCTCAAGGTGGGGCTGGTCTGTCCCAGTTTGAGGTAGTCCAGCCCAGTGTCGTGCAGCGCCTCGAGCGGGCGGCGGATGCTCGCCTGCGCCGCGAAGAACGCGAGCGCCTCAGCCACACTCAGATCGAGCACTTCGGCAATGTTTCGCCCGTTCCACCGGATGTCGAGGGTCTCGGCGTTGAAGCGCGACCCGTTGCAGGTCTCGCAACGGACGAAGGCAGGCGGAAGAAAGTTCATTTCGAGCTTCACGACGCCGGCCCCCTCGCATTCCGGACATCGGCCGGCCGCGCTGTTGAAGCTGAACCGCCCGGGCCCGTAGCCGCGCAGCCGCGCTTCCGGCGCCTGCGAAAAGAGTCGGCGGATGTCGTCAAAGAAGCCGACGTACGTGGCGGGGGTGGAACGCGGCGTGCGACCGATGGGGCTCTGGTCCACTTCGTACACCCCGTCGATGGATTCGTGGCCGGATACCGTCGCGCGCCCCTTAACCGGCCCGTCGCCGGCCCGGTCGCGCCGCCTTCGTCTCGCGAGCGCGGTCTCCAACGCGGGGAGCAGGCATTCTCGAATCAACGTGCTCTTGCCGGACCCACTGACGCCCGTGACCACCACCAACCGCCCGAGCGGAAAACGGATCGTGAGGTTTTTGAGATTGTGGAGCGCCGCGTCTCTCAACGTCAGCCAGGCCCCCGTGCGGGGGTTCACCTCACGTCGCGTGCCCCGCGAGGGAAAGGAACGTCGGGTCCGCAGGCACTGGCCGGTAATTGAATCCGGGTGCCGCAACAGCGCCTTTAACGGCCCGGCTGCCACCACCCGGCCACCGTTGGCGCCCGCGCCCGGGCCCAGGTCAATCACGTGGTCCGCGTGGCGCATGGTTTCCTCGTCATGCTCGACCACCAGCAGCGAGTTGCCGCGGGCCCGCAGCTTGTGGAGCGCGGCGAGCAATTGATCGTTGTCGCGGGCGTGCAGTCCGATCGTCGGTTCATCGAGGATGTACAACACCCCGCTGAGGTTGGAGCCCAGTTGCGCCGCGAGACGGATGCGCTGGTTTTCCCCGCCCGAGAGCGTCGTCACCGCCCGGTTCAACTGGAGGTAGCCCAGACCCACTTCGACGAGGAAGCGCAATCGCTCGCGAATCTCCGGCAGGATGTCCCGCGCGATCTCCGCCTCCCGCCCGGCAAGCTTGACGTGCTGAATCCAGTCAAACGCCGCCGCCACCGGCAGCGCGCCCAACTCATCAATCGTCGGGCCGCGCCCTGGTTCGCTCCCGCTTTCACCCCCGGAGGTTCGAATGCGGAACGGGGAGTTCCCGCTGCCAAGCCGGACGGCTCGGGCCACCGGATTAAGCCGGGCTCCGCCGCACTCCGGACACGGTTCACGCTTGCCTTCCTGCCAGCCCCACCACGATTCCTCGATGGCATCGGCCCGCGCGCCGCGATCCACGTCTTCCGGCAGGTAAAATAGCTCCCCGAAACCCCGGCAGCGGGGACACCAGCCCGCCGCCGAGTTGTAGCTGAAAAACTTCGGATCCAGCGGCGCAAACGACCGGCCACAAGCGCCGCAGGTCCGCTCGGTCGAGTGCGTGGTCACGTGGCCCCGCTCGTCAAGCGCCAGCAAGGTCCCGCTCCCCAGCCACAGGGTTGCGTCCACGATCTGCTGGGCCGATTTCGTTCCGACCGCACCCACCACCCGCAGCGACCTCCCTGCCCGCCCGCGGTCCTGCGCTGCCAGCGTTCCGGTCACCACCTCGACATGGTGCTCGCGGAACCGGTCCAGCCGCAGTGGTTGACTCGCTTCGAGCAGTTTCCCGTCCGCGCGCACCTGCGCATAGCCGTGCTTGCGCGCCCACTCGGCAACCTCGCTGTGAAAGCCCTTGCGCCCGCGCACCAACGGCGCCAGCAAGGTGAGCGGACCGCGCCGGCAGGCCTCTTCCGCGAGACGACGGCTGATCTCATCGCGGGTCTGCGGCTCGACGGGCCGCTGGCAATCCGGACAGTACTGCACGCCAAGGCGGGCATACAGCAGTCGAATGAAGTGATAGACCTCGGTCACGGTCGCCACCGTGCTCTTGCCCCCGCCACGGGAATTCCGCTGCTCAATGCTGACGGTCGGGGGAATGCCGGTGATAACGTCCACGTCCGGCCGCGCCATCTGCTCCACGAACTGGCGGGCGTAGGCGTTCATCGCGTCGAGGAACCGGCGCTGGCCCTCGGCGAACAAGAGGTCAAACGCCAGAGTGCTCTTGCCCGAGCCGCTGACCCCGGTGACCACCACGAACGCGCCCCGCGGAATTTCCACCGAGAGGTTTTTGAGGTTGTGTTCCCGCGCGCCGTGGATGGCGATCACTCCTTCGCCACCGGCCGCGGCTGTTCGAATCCGTGCCACGCCGCAACCTAGCAGCGCCCCGCGGCGGGTCGAGCCCGCCGGCCGCGCTTCACAGGGCCGGTCGAAGCGGAAAGGTCGCGAGGTCCGAGTACACCGAGCCGCCGGGCCGGAGCTCGCTGCTCATCAGGACCACCTCAGTCGCCTGCCAACTCCCCCAGTGCGCCTGGAGGTCTCTGCCCGCCGCCCGGCGCACGGCCTCGCCATCCGGGCGTTCCCGGCCCATCACTCGTCCCAACGTGACATGAGCGTGAAACCGCCGTTCCTCCGGCTTCTCCACATAGGTTCGGCCGGCCTCCTGGATCCTCTGTTGCAAAGCCGCAAGCCCGTCCAACTCGCCGTCCACGCCCGCCCACAGTACGCGGGGATGCCGCCAGTCGGGAAAAACGCCCACGCCGATCAACCCCAGCGGGAGCGCCGGGCGGGCGACGATGGCTTCGGCCAGCCGCCCGGCCAACTCATCCATCCGTTCCCGCGCCACCCGGCCAAAAAACAACAGGGTAATGTGGAACTGATGTTCCGACACCCAGCGAACCAACCGGCGCGGCAGACCTTTCTGCCAACGGCGTTGCAACGCCGCCAGCGGCCTCACGAGGGCCGACGGACATTTGATTGCCACAAACAATCGGGCGCTGCGGTTAGCGAAGGATTGAGGAGTGGTTTCGCCACCGGACGCGGGCGTCATAACGGTTGCTCGGCTGAGGCTACCTTCTCGTCCACAGCCGCCAAGAGTTCTGATCGCCGCGCCCGAGCACAACTGTTTCTCCCCTCCGACCCGGTTTGGCCCCGGTCCTTCTCGACCTTGTGCTCACCCCGCCCCAACTTCACGCTCCGTGGGTCCGCGATTCCGACGCCCTCAACCGACCGAAGCGACATGATGACCAAACCGCGCACCCTGACCGCCGGCGTGCTGCTCGCCGGCGTCATTGCCGGCTGCGCCACGCTGCCTTCATCCATGACCCCGTCGTTCCACCGCTACGCGCTGGATTACTCCACGCCCACCGACACCGGACTGCAGGCGAAACTCGAAGCGATAGATGCCGACTTGCGTCACCGATTCGGCATGACCCCGGAGCAAACTGCCGTCGGCTTGTTGGACCTGCGGACGCTCCGACTGGCGATGCTCCGCCACGACCGCGTCGAGTACGCCGCCAGCCTGCCGAAGATCGCCATCTTGCTGGCGTGGTTTCAACGGCGGCCCGACGCGACCACGAATCTTTCCGCCGCCACGCGCCACGAGTTGGGCCTCATGATCAAGCAGTCGAGCAACGAATTGGCGGCGAAATACTCGCGGGAACTTGGCTTGTCCACCATTCGCGAAGTGCTGGACCAATACGGGTTCTATGATTTGCGGCACGGCGGCGGGATCTGGCTGGGCAAGCACTACGGCCAGGGCGGCGAGCGGGTGGGAGATCCGTTGGGGGATCACTCGCACGCGGCCACGGTACGCCAGGTTCTGCGGTTCTACCTGTTGCTGGAACAAGGCCGTCTGGTCTCACCCGCCGCGTCGCAAGTCATGCGCGACATCTTTGCCTCGCCGGACATCCCGCACCTGAATGACCGCTTTGTGCGGGCGCTGTCGGGACGCGGGCTGGAGGTGCGCCGCAAGTCCGGTGAGTGGCAGGACTGGTTCCATGACTCGGCGGTGATCACCGGGCCGGGGCGGCATTATATCCTGGTGGCCCTGACCCATCATCCCGCCGGCGACGCCTATCTCGAGGCGCTGGCACGCGTGGTGGATGACCTCCTGTGTCGGCCGCCCGCCACCGCACCTCGTTGAGGAAACCGAGCGGGGAAAACACCCTGCGGGCGTCCCGTCCGGCTTGCCGTTTGCCAGCCCCGGGAAGCCGACCGATAATGCTGCCATGAAAGCGCTGATCATCGCTCTGAGTGCCGCCGCCGTTGCCGCCGTCGGGGCGACGCCGGGAGCAACCGACGCAGACTGGCCCGGCTTTCGCGGTTCGCCCGCGTTGCTCGGCGTGGCGAGCGGCTCCGTGCCCGACCGGCCCGTCTTGGTTTGGTCGTTCAAGACGGGCGGGCCGGTGAAGTCCTCCGCCGCCGTGGTCGCGGGCAAGGTCTTCGTCGGTTCGGACGACGGCCTACTCTATGCGCTGAATCTCGCTGACGGCCAGAAGCTGTGGACCTTCAAAACGGATGCGCCGATCGAATCCTCACCGCTCGTCCTCGACGGCCGCGTGTATTTCGGGGGGGGCGACACCTTTGTCTATGCCCTTAACGCGGCGGACGGAAAACTCCTCTGGAAGGCCGAGACGGGAGACAAAATCCTCGGCGCGCCCAACTGGGTGAAAGCCCCGAGCGGCGACGCCAATTGGGTTCTCGTCGGCAGCTATGATTTCAAGCTGTACGCCCTCGACGCCGCCACCGGCAAAACGAACTGGACCTACGAGACCGGCAATTACATCAACGGCGCCCCGTCCGTCGCCCAAGGCCGAACCGTCTTCGGCGGCTGCGATGCGATCTTGCACGTCATCAACCTCGCCGACGGCCAGAAGCTCAAGGAGGTCGAGGCGGGCGCCTACATCGCCGGGTCGGTCGCGCTGGAAGCCGACCGCGCGTACTTCGGCCATTACCAGAACGAGTTCCAATGCGTGGACATCGCCAAGGGCGAGCGGGTGTGGACGTTCAAGGATCGCAACTTCCCATACTTCTCCTCCCCCGCCGTGACGGCGGACCGTGTGGTCTTCGGCGGCCGCGACCGGCGGCTGCACTGCGTGAACAAGGCAGACGGCAAGCCCCTCTGGTCGTTTGCCGCGCGAGGCAAGGTGGACAGTTCGCCCGTCGTCGTCGGCAACAAGGTCGTCGTGGGATCAGATGACGGGAGGCTCTACATCGTGTCGCTCACGGACGGCAAGGAGCTCTGGCATTACGAAATCGGCGGGGCGGTGACGGCGTCGCCGGCTGTCGCGGGCGGCAAGGTGGTCGTCGGCAGCGAGGACGGCAGCGTGTACTGCTTCGGGGCGAAATGAGCTCCCGCCGACTGACCTCCGCCTCCCGGCACGCGCCCGAAGACCGAGCTTCAGCAGCGACCGGCACGACCACCCGCGGATGCCCTCGCGCGGAGGCCCACGCAGCGCCGCCGCGCATCGGGACGCCCCCTATCCGCTGCCTCGGAAATCAACCCCGGCCAGCCCGCAGCGCCGCCCGTACCCGAACCTCATGAACCCGCCCGCCAACCCCCAAAAACCCGCGCCGCCTTTGGAGAACGCCACCACGGCCGGCAACTACTTCGTCTCCAACTACCCGCCGTTCGCTTTCTGGAAGCCGGAGTTCGTGCCCGAGTTTCTCGCTGCCCTCGAGCGCCTGCCGGGTCGCAACTCGCTCGGCGTGTACGCCCACATCCCCTTCTGCCGCAAACGCTGCCACTTCTGCTATTTCAAGGTCTATACCGACAAGGACTCCGCCGCCATCCGCGGTTACCTCGACGCCCTCCTGGCCGAGCTGGAGATTTACGCCCGCAAGCCCTTCATCGGCGGGCGCAAACCGAGCTTCATCTACTTCGGCGGGGGCACGCCCAGCTACCTGAGCGTGGACCAACTTCGCTTTCTCACCAACGGCATGAAGCGCCTCCTCCCGTGGGACGAGGCCGAGGAAGTCGCCTTCGAGGCCGAGCCGGGCACCCTCACCGACCACAAGCTCGCCGCCCTGCGCGAACTCGGTGTCACCCGCCTGAGCCTGGGCATCGAACACTTCGACGATCACATCCTCGAGGTCAACGGCCGCGCACATCGTTCCAAGGAGATTGCCCGCGCCTACGCCTACGCCCGCGAAGTCGGCTTCCCGCAGATCAACATTGATCTCATCGCCGGCATGGTCGAGGAGACCGAGGAGAAGTGGCAAATGGCTGTCGCCAAGACCCTCGAACTCGCGCCCGACTCGGTGACGATTTACCAGATGGAAGTGCCCTTCAACACCGGCATCTACCGGCAGATGAAGGCCGAGGGCCGACTCGTCGCGCCCGTCGCCAACTGGGACACCAAACGCCGCTGGGTGGACTACGCCTTCAAGGAACTCGAACGCGCCGGCTACACCGTCGGCAGCGCCTACACCGCCGTGAAGGACAAGGCGAAGACGCGGTTCGTCTATCGCGATTACCTCTGGGCGGGGGCGGACTTGCTCAGCATCGGCGTGGCGAGCTTCGGGCACGTCGGCGGCACGCACTACCAGAACCAGCACGACTTCCAGCCCTACGTGGACGCCGTGAACGCAGGTCAACTGCCCGTCTATCGCGCCCTGACCCCCACGCCCGAGGAACGCTACATCCGCGAATTCATCCTCCAGCTCAAGCTCGGCAGCGTCAGCGCGAACTACTTCACACAGAAGTTCGGCGAAGACCCCCGCGTGAAATTCGCCGCCCCGTTGGCGACGCTGAAAGACTGGGGCTTCCTTGCCAACGACGGCAATGGCGACCGCATCGCCATCACCCGCGACGGCCTGCTCCAAGTGGACCGTCTGCTCCACGAGTTCTTCAAGCCGGAACACAACACGGGGCGCTACGCGTGACGGCAGCGGTGGCAGGCTGTCTGCCGACCAGTCGCCCCGTTGGCACATCCGCGCGGACGGTCTAGCAGGCTGTTGAAAAAGTCCGATGGGAATGTGAACACGACGGTTGGATCGGCGTCTGAAAAAACATGCGCGGCCAGCCTCAAGCCCAGCCCGACTTCCTCGCCGTCCTCCACCTCAACGCCACCGTGCCGCCGGATCATCCCTTG
>CALJWR010000301.1 GCA_937976685.1 uncultured Verrucomicrobiae bacterium | reverse complement strand
AAGCGAGCGTTGGAGGGGCTCGAAAGACCGATCGGCGTGGTGGGTTGAGGCAAAACGGGTTTGCTCTGAAGCTGCATCCCCTCTGAATGGATCAATTCCCGGCCCCGCCGCCACCGTTTCCCCTCGTGCTAACGATCAGGGATTGGGGAGGGCTTCACCGGCGAGCTTTTCAACTTGCCGCGAGGTCGAGGGTCTGGTTCTCTCCCCTGCTCTGCGGGCGGCCATAAAAGCTGCCTAGCAATGCGGGTTTTCTCGGGAAAGGCGACCGACGTGTGGTTCCCGGCAATCCCCCGCACCTATCTTCGCCTCGGTAGCTCAGTTGGTAGAGCAGTTGACTCTTAATCAATTGGTCCCAGGTTCGAGTCCTGGCCGGGGCACCACTCCTCCTCTCAAGTCTCTGGTTTCGCGGGTTTTGGTCTCCAACGGGGCGCTGGGGTGACAAGCTCGACCACCTTGGCTCGCGCCGGAAAGTCATCGAGGCCAGGAAGCCCGTTCGCTTCCTTGGGAATGTCGGCACCTCAGAGCAGCGTTGCTGGACCGCGCTGACGGCTTCGACAGGTCGTTCCCGCAACTGAACCAGAGCTTCTCAAACAGCTCTTGGTGCGCCACGCTCCAAATACCGCATGGCGATGGAGCAATTCACGACTGATCGAATGCTGTCGGGAGGACCGGCGTATTATGAGTCTCGGCAGGCTCGGGGCTTTACCTTGATCGAGCTGCTGGTCGTGATCGCGATCATCGGGATTCTCGCGTCGCTCTTGCTGCCCGCGCTGGCGCGAACCCGGGCCCGCGGTCAGGTGGCCGTCTGCCAGAATCACCTGCGGCAGTTGGGGCTGTCCCACATGATGTATGCCGACGATTTCCGTGGCGTTTTTCCACCGCGCGCGGACAACCAGCGCTGGCCCACGCAGCTCAAGCCGTTCTATCGCGATCTGCGCGTTCTCAGCTGCCCGAACGACCGGCCAAAAGTCGCGCGGTCCACGCCTCCGGCGGTCCGCGAGCCGGCACCGGACGCCGCCAAACGCAGTTTCATCATCAACGGCTGGAACGACTATTTTCTGGACGTCCTCAAGCTGGCTTTTGCCAGCATCGGCGGACGCAGTCTCCCGGAGAGCGCCATCGGCAAGCCCTCGGAGACGATTGTCTTTGGCGAGAAGGTGACCGGCTCGGACCATTTCTACATGGACTGTTTCGAAGGACAGGGGAACGACGTGGATCAAATCGAGCGGGCCCGGCACCTGGCCAGCGGCAAGCCGCCCACGACCGGCTACTCGAATTACGCTTTCGCCGATGGCAGCGCCCGGTTGGTCAAACGCGGCCAATTGCTGTATCCGCTCAACCTGTGGATGGTCACTGACTACTGGCGCACGAATCGGGTGTTCAGCAAGTGATGTGATCGGTCCTGCACCGGGGTGGTTGACCTGGTGTGCGCCAGGCCGTCAAACCATCCGGGCTTTACTCGGTGGGTCATCTTTACAGACTGCCGCTCATGAACGGCCTGTGCCTGCCTGCTCCAACGCGTGTTGCGGTCTTGGGCGTCGCGCTGATCGCCGCTTCGTGGAGGATCAGTCTCGCTGCCGACCCGGCCGTAGTCCCCCGCTCTGGGACCAACTTCATCGCCTCTCCCGTTTTTTCCGCGGAGGCCGATGCCGCCCTGTTGAAGCTCTTTGAAGGGCTCCGCGTGGCGGACGTGTGCGATGGCATGGATGCGGTCAATCTTCCCGGCCGCGGCCTGATGTCGCCCGAAATCCACCCGCTGTGGCGCGACACCGAGCGTTTCACCCACCGGTTCGTCGGGATTGCCGTCACGGCCCGCTACATTCCCACCCAGTTGCCCCACGCCGGACCAATGAACGCCGAGGACTACGACCGTTGGGCCGGGGAGTGGTACCAACAGCGGTCGCCCGAGCCCTTTGTCGGGTTGCTGCGGCCCGGCGCGGCGCTGGTCATCGAGGATGCGCCGGACAGCGACGTCGGTTCGATCGGCTCAAACAACATCCTCTCGTGGAAGCTCAGAGGCTGCGTTGGCGTGGTCACCAGTGCCACCGCGCGCGACACCGACGAAATCATCACGCAGAAGATCCCTCTCTACTTCAAGCGCCCCGGTCGGGGCATTCGACCCGGCCGCAACGAGATCGAGTCCGTGAACCGGCCGGTGGTCGTTGGCGGGGTCACGGTGATGCCGGGTGACGTGATCGTGGCTGACGGAGATGGAGTCATCGTGGTGCCGCGGCCACGGGCTGAGGAGGTGGCCCGGTACGCGCGCAAGATCCTCGACGGCGACAAGGCCGGTCGGCGCGGGCTGTACGAAAAGCTCGGGCTCCCGGCGGACGAGTCGGTGAACTAGCGGCGAGGTGAGCGGTGCCAGGCCGGAGGGTCGGGGCAGGTGGCCGGCGTTTGCCGCCCGGGTGTGCTCCGAGTATGCTGGGCGCATGAAGTTCGCCTGTTCGCTCGTGGTCACGGGGCTGCTGGCCGGCCCGTTGTTGGTCGGTGACGACGTGAATTGGCCCCAGTTCCGCGGCCCGCGCGGCGATGGGCACACTGCGTCCACCGGGTTGCCGCTCAAGTGGAGCGAGACGGAGAACGTGAAGTGGCAGACGCCGATTCCCGGTAAGGCGTGGGCCTCGCCGGTGATCTGGGGAAATCAGGTCTGGCTGGCCAACGCCACCGAAGACGGCACGGAACTGTCGGTCGTCTGCGTCAATCGCGAGACCGGCGCCGTCGAGCGCAACTTGAAGCTCTTCGATGTCGAGAAACCCCAGTTCTGCCACAAGTTCAACAGCTACGCATCCCCCACGCCGGTGATCGAGGCCGGTCGGCTGTATGTCACGTTTGGCTCGCCGGGGACCGCGTGTGTGGACACGGCCACCGGCGCGAAGCTGTGGGAGCGGCGCGATTTTGTGTGCAACCACTACCGGGGCGCCGGCTCTTCGCCCATCCTTTACGGCGATCTGCTGCTGATGCACTTCGACGGGAGCGACCATCAGTATGTGGTCGCACTGGACAAGCGCACGGGCCGGACGGTTTGGCGGACGCCGCGCTCGATTGACTTCCAGGACCTCGACGAAACCGGCCAGCCGATGATCGAAGGGGACCTGCGTAAAGCGTTTGCGACACCGCACGTCGCCGAGCTGGGCGGTCGAACCCTGATGCTGAGCCAGGGAGCGAAGGCGCTTTACGCCTACGATCCTCTCACCGGCGAGGAATGGTGGCGGGTGGAGGAGCGCAACCATCACTCAGCCAGCACGCGCGTGGTGGTGGGGCGCGGCTTGATTTTTGCGCCGAGCGGCTTCGCCAACGGCCATTTGATGGCGGTGCGGCCCGGACGCAAGGGGGAGGTCATTGACGCCAACGCGCCGGCGAAGCCGGACACGCAGCTTGAGATCGCGTGGATGACGCGGCGAGGCGTGCCCAAGAAGCCGTCCTTGGCGCTCGTCGGCGACCTCCTGATCGGCGTCGAAGACGGTGGCGTGGCCACGTGCTGGGAGGCGAAGACCGGTCAGGTGGTCTGGAACGAACGCATCGGCGGCAACTACTCGGCCGCGACGCTGATCGCCGAGGGGCGGGTGTATTTCTTCAGCGAGGAAGGCAAGACGACCGTCGTGGCGGCCGACACCCGCGAATTCAAGAAACTGGCGGAGAGCCAATTGGGTGACGGCTTCATGGCGTCCCCCGCGGTGTCGGGCAAGTCCCTGTTCCTTCGCAGCCGGAGTAAGCTGTATCGCGTCGAGCAACTCTGAGGCGGGCCGAGACCACGCGCGCGTTTTTGCAGGAGAGTCCAGCACGCCGCCGGGGCGTTGAGCCACGGTGCAGCCGAAGCCGGAGGTGCCGGTCGGTGTTGAAGAAGCGGACCCATTTCGGCGTCGGACAGAGGTGTTGTATTGGCCAACCCCTCAAACCAACGACTCTGCCGAAACGGCCCCGTGGCTACCCACCGCGAAAATGACGCGGGAAATTCCTTGCGGAAACTGCGGCGCACCTTAAATCGCCTCGCAACTGACATCGCCATGCAACCGACCCATTGCCTGATCCGGATCCTGACTGCGGCGCTGGTTGTCCTGTCGCCCACCTCGCGGGCAGCGGAAACACCCGCGGAGGCCCCGAAGCCGATCCGGGTTCTGGTCGTAACCGGTGGCCACGACTACGCGACGAACCAGTTTCAGACAATGTTCCGGGAGATGGAGGGCGTCACCGTCCAGACGGCAGAGCATCCGAATGCCCATTCGTGGCTTTCCGCCGAGGCGGCCAAGTCTTGGGACGTGCTGGTGCTCTACGACATGTGGCAGCCGATCAGCGATCAGGCCAGGGCGGACTTCGTCGCGCGGTTGAAGGAGGGTAAAGGGCTGGTCGCGTTGCACCATTCCCTGGCGAGCTATCAGACCTGGCCGGAGTACGAACGAATCATTGGCGGGCGCTACCATCTCGAGAAACGCACCGTGGATGGCGTCGAGCGACCCGCTTCCACCTACCAGCACGACGTGCAGTTCCGGGTCAAAGTCGCGAATCCGCAGCACCCCGTGACGCGCGGCGTGACCGACTTCGACATCCACGACGAGACCTACGGGCGTTTCGACGTTTCCCCCCAAGCCCACGCGCTGCTGGCCACCGAAGAGCCGACCAGCGGCAAGACCATCGCCTGGGCGCGCAACTACGAGGCCGCCCGGGTCGTGTATATCCAGCTTGGCCACGATGAGAAGGCCTACGAAAACCCGCAATATCGCCGGCTGCTCAGCAACGCCATTCGTTGGGTGGCCCGGCGTGAGTGAGGTCCCCGCCCGGCCGTCTCATGTTCTTCAAGGTCATCGCGTGCGAGATTGCCCGGCGTGAGATCTGCCATCTGGCCGCGCAGTCGCCCCACTTGGTGGACCTTGAATTCCTGAATCAAGGGCTGCACGACCACCCCGCTCGGGGGCACGACGAGATTCAGAGACGGATTGACGCGGTGCCGGCCGGCCGGTTTGACGCCATCCTGATCGGCTACGCGCTCTGCAGCAGCATCCTTTCCCGTCTGACCACCGCTCACACGCCGCTCGTGATTCCGCGGGCACACGACTGCATCACGTTCTTCCTCGGCTCGAAGGAACGTTACCAAACCTGCTTCCTCGACCGGCCGGGGACCTACTATTTCACCAGCGGCTGGCTGGAATGCCGCCAACGCCGGGGCGACGGCCAGAATGGCGGGCGCGGCGGCTTCATGCCCTCCCAGACGGCGGCGAGCCTCGCCAAGGACTACGAGGCCTGGGTCGCGAAATACGGCGAGGAACAGGCGAAGTATCTCGCCGAGGTGATGACGGGGTGGTCCAGCCATTACACGCACGGTGTGCTGATTGATTTCGATTTCACCAAGCCCCTGAAGCTGGACGCGCGTGTTCGGGAGATCTGTCGCGAACGGGGCTGGCAGTACGAGGAACTCGCCGGCGATCTGAGGCTGCTGCGCCGCTGGCTGAACGGCGAGTGGGATGAGCGCGATTTTCTGATCGTTCCCCCGGGGCGAACCGTGATCCCGACCTTCGACGATCGGATCATTGACCTGGCACCCGCAGTCTGAGCACAGCGGTTCAGACCCGGAGGATCCAGCACGCATTGCCATATTTTTCCCGTACCAGTTCCGCCACCCGGCCAAGGTCCGGTCCCGGGTGGGGCTCGAATGCTTCCCACGCTTGCCGGAACGCCTGCTTCACGCCGGCCGGATCAAGGCCTAGATTCAGCAGAAATTCCTCGTGGGACCGGCCGGCACGATAGGCGGGTTCCCGGCTGGGTTGCGGTAACAAGCGACTGATCCGTGACAGATCGGCCCGGAGGAGCAGACTGCCGTGGAAGAGTACGGCATGGCGCTTTCGGCGCTGGGAATTGCCGGCAAACTTGCGGTTTCCAATCGCCAGATCGGTATCGCCCGCCAATTCGATCGGCCAAGGCACCAGCGACCGCAGCGTCCCCGCCACCCGGCCGAGGATGTAACGGTTCGTCTCGCGGATGCCGGCAAGCGCTGCCGCCCGCTCCACGCGAAGAATCAACGCGTAGCAAAGGCACCCGGGCATCTGCACCACCGTTCCGCCGCCGCTGCTGCGCCGCAACACCGGCACCCCTTCGCGGGCGCAGGCTGCCAGGTTCACCTCGGCCGCCACGGCATTTCCGTAGCCCACCACCACAAAGGGTTCGGCGGGTTCCCAGACGCGCAACACCTCGTCACCGCCGGCCTCGCAATCGTCGAGAAGCACCTCTTCCAGCGCGAGGTTCTCCGCCGGGGTCGGAAGGATGCGGTCGAGGTATTTGATTGAGGCCACCCTCCACCAGTGTATCTTCCCCGCCGCGCGGGGGGCAAAGCGGAAGTCCGCCCTGCCTCGCCGCGACATGTCCGGCTGACGCCGGCCGGCCGCGAGCTGATTCAACCCGTGAACGAGAAATCTGATTCCACATCCCGCACCGCGTCCCCCGGTTGGTTGGAAGCCCATTCGCGGCTTCTCGAACTGGCGTTGCGCGACCAACCCGCGCACGTGGCGCACCGGCACGTCACCGACCTGATCGGGCGCCTCCGGGCCGCCGGGGTGGCCGCGCCCCAGGTGACGAGCACCCCGTACGTGAATACGATTCCGGCGTCGGCGCAGCCGCCCATGCCGGGCGACCGCGAACTCGAACGGCGCATCAAGAGTCTGATTCGCTGGAATGCCATGGCCATGGTCGTCCGGGCGAACTCGACGACCAACGTGGGGGGGCACATCTCTTCCTATGCTTCGAGCGCCACGTTGTACGAGGTCGCCTTCAACCACTTTTTCCGCGGCGCGGGAGACGGGCATCCGGCGGACATTGTGTACTTTCAAGGCCACGCCTCGCCGGGGATTTACGCCCGCGCGTTTCTGGAGGGACGGCTCGATGATCGGAAGCTGCAGAACTTTCGCCAGGAACTCGCCGAGGGCGGAGGGTTGTCATCGTATCCTCACCCTTACCTGATGCCGGATTTCTGGCAATTCCCGACGGTCTCCATGGGGCTGGGACCGCTGATGTCCATTTATCAGGCGCGATTCAACCGGTACCTCTGGGCTCGGGGAATTGTCTCCGGTCCGGAACCCCGGGTCTGGTGTTTCTTGGGCGACGGCGAGAGCGACGAACCGGAATCGCTTGGCGCGCTGACCCTCGCCGCCCGCGAAAACCTCGACAACCTGATCTGGGTGGTGAACTGCAATCTGCAGCGCCTCGACGGTCCCGTCCGCGGCAACGGCAAGATCATCCAGGAACTCGAGGCCGCCTTCCGCGGCGCGGGCTGGAACGTCATCAAAGTGATCTGGGGTTCGGACTGGGATCCGTTGCTCGCGGCCGACACCACCGGCCTGCTGACCAGGCGAATGGAGGAGGCGGTGGATGGCGACTACCAGAAGTACTCGGTCGAGCCGGGCAGCTACACGCGCAAACACTTTTTCGGCAAGTACCCGGAGCTGCTGCCCCTCGTCAACTCGCTGTCTGACGCGCAGATCCAGAAACTGCTACGCGGCGGTCATGACCCGGTGAAGATGTACGCGGCCTATGCTGCGGCCGTGAACCATCGCGGCGGACCCACAGTGATCCTCGCCAAGACGGTGAAAGGGTACGGGTTGGGCGAGGCGGGCGAAGGTCGCAACATCTCGCACCAGCAGAAAAAGATGAACGAAAAGGAACTGCGCGAGTTTCGCGCGCGGTTCCACGTACCGATTACCGACGAGGAAATCGCCGAGGCGCCATTCTACCGGCCGCCGGCGGACAGCCCGGAGACGATCTACCTGATCGAGCGGCGGCGGGAGCTGGGCGGTTTTCTGCCGGAACGTCGCGTTACAGCGGCACCACTGCCCGCGCCACCGATCGAGTATTTCGCCGAATTCCTCCGCGGCTCCGGCAAGACCGAGTCGTCCACCACGATGGGCTTTGTTCGTCTGCTGTCCCTGTTGCTCCGACACAAGGGGATCGGGAAGCACATCGTGCCGATCATTCCGGACGAAGCGCGGACCTTCGGCATGGACGCGCTCTTCCGCGAAGTGGGCATTTACTCGCACAAGGGCCAGCTCTACGAGCCGGTGGACAGCAAGTCGCTGCTCTACTACCACGAAGCCGCGGACGGCCAGATTCTGGAGGAGGGGATCACGGAGGCCGGCTCGATGTCCTCATTCATTGCCGCGGGCACGGCCTACGCGACGCACGGGGTCCACATGATTCCCTTCTACACCTACTACTCGATGTTCGGGTTCCAGCGTGTGGGCGATCTTTTCTGGCTGGCGGGCGACATCAAGGCCCGCGGCTTTCTGCTCGGCGCCACCGCTGGCCGCACCACGCTCAACGGCGAAGGACTCCAGCACCAGGACGGCCACTCGCTGCTCTGCACCACCGCCATCCCCTCGCTGCGGGTGTATGACCCGGCCTTTGCCTACGAAACGGCGTTGATTGTGGCCGATGGGATGCGCCGGATGTACGTCGAGAACGAGGACGTGTTCTACTACCTGGCGCTTTACAACGAGAACTACCCGATGCCCGCCATGCCCGAAGGAGCGGAAACCGGCATCCTCAAAGGGCTATACCGGTTTCGCGCGTGGCCGGAGCGGCGCAAGCTCAAAGCCCACATCTTCGGCAGCGGCCCGATCATCAACCAGGCGTTGCGCGCCCAGGAAATCCTCGCCGAAAAGTACGGCGTGGCCGCCGACGTCTGGAGCGCCACCAGCTACAAGAGCCTCCGCACGGACGCCCTCCGCTGCGAGCGGTGGAATCTCCTGCACCCCACCCAGCCCCCGCGGAAGCCCTATGTGCGATCCCTTCTGGAGAAGGAGCGCGGCGTTTTCGTCGCGGTCTCGGACAATGTGAAGCTGGTTCCCGATCAGATTGCGCCCTGGGTACCGGGAGGGCTGACCACGCTGGGCACGGACGGCTTTGGCCGGAGCGACACCCGCCCGCGTCTGCGCCGGTTCTTTGAGATTGACGCCGAATGCACGGTGGTCGCGACGCTCTATGCGCTGGCCAGGCAGGGCAAGATCAAGCCGCAGTTCGTCCAGAAGGCCATGAAGGATCTCGGGGTGGACCCCGAAAAGGCGCATCCCGTGCTCGCGTGACCGGCGGCCGACCAGGGAATCGAACGGACGCGTTCGCCGGGCGCGACCGGAATCCGCTTGATTGGCGTCCGCCGACTCACCAGCTTAGTCCGGAGAGGCGGTGCCGGGCCCATGACCCGGCTGCTTTGATTTCTGCGCGCGCGTGACCAAAGAAGAACCCATCAAACTGGTTGGAACGGTAACCCAGGTGCTCCCCGGGACCATGTTCCGCGTCGCCCTTCCCAACAAACATGAGGTGTTGGCGCATATCTCGGGCAAAATGCGGAAGCACTTCATCCGGATCAGCGTCGGAGATCGTGTGGACATCGAGATGTCCCCCTACGATCTGAACAAGGCGCGCATCACCTTCCGGCACCCATAGTCCGGGCCCCCCCGGCCGGTGGCACACGAACGACGCTTCGCTTCGAGGTGGCCTCTGGCAGTGGCCTCGTAACTCCGCGGAAGGCGACGCGGACAATCTGTGAACATCGAAATCATCAACACCGGCAACGAACTGATGCTTGGGCGGGTGCTCAATACGCATCAGCAATGGCTTTGCCGCCAGTTCGCCGACGCCGGCTATGTCGTCACCCGGCAGGTCGCGGTGGCCGACACCGCCGTCGCGATTCAGCAGGCGGTTCGCGAGGCGCTGACGCGCGCCCGGTTGATTGTCTGCACCGGTGGTCTCGGTCCCACCTCGGACGACCTGACCCGCGACGCCATCGCGGAACTGGTGGGCCGTCCTTTGCGGGAGGACCCGGCAATCGTTGCCGCTCTTGAGGCATGGTATGCCGCGCGCCAGCGGACGCCGTCGCCGGCCGTCATGCTCCAGGCGCAGGTCCCAGAGGGCGCCACCGTCTTGCCGAATGCCAACGGAACCGCGCCCGGGTTGCTCATGGAGGTCCGCGTGAAAGAGGGGGGCGTAGGGACTGGGTCAAGCTGGCTGGTCATGCTGCCCGGTCCACCTCGCGAGCTGCGCCCCATGTTCACGGCGCATGTTCTGCCCTGGGTCAAGGCCACCTTCCCGCTCGCAGCTCCTTTCGTGTGCCGAACGTTGCGGAGCACCGGTGTACCGGAATCCACCATGCAGCAACAAATTGCCGGTCCGTTGGCTGCCCTCGTCGCGCGTGGTTTGGAGATCGGCTACTGCGCCCGGCCGGGGGAAGTGGATGTCCGCCTCGTGGCGCGCGGGCCTTTGGCTTCAGCCCTGGTGACCGAGGCCGAAGCCATCGTTCGCCGTGAAGTCGGACGGAGCCTGTACGGCGTCGAGGGCGAGTCGCTCGAAGCGGCCGTGGTGCGGGAGCTCACCGGGCGACGTCAGTCGTTGGCCGTGGCGGAATCTTGCACGGGCGGGCGGATCGCCAATCGCGTCACGGACGTGCCCGGGGCCTCGGAAGTGTTTTGGGGCGGATTCATCACCTACTCGAACGCCCTGAAGGAGCGGCTGCTCGGCGTGCGCGCGGAAACGCTGGCGGCGCACGGAGCGGTCAGCGAGGCCACCGCCCGCGAGATGGCTGAAGGGGCCCGCGCGCGGACGGGGGCAGACTACGCGCTGGCGGCGACCGGCATCGCCGGCCCTGGCGGGGCGACACCGGACAAGCCGGTGGGCACGGTGTTGATCGCGCTGGCAGGTCCTGAGTCAACCGAGGTGGTCCGGATGCTCAACGCTTTCGACCGGGACACGTTCAAGCACGTGACCAGTCAACAAGCGTTGGAACTCCTGCGCCAACGACTGCTGACCCAGCGGTGCGCCCCGCCGACCCCTTAACGCTGCCCACAGATTTGCAGGAGGTACGCCTGCCCATGCGGGGCGGTGATCACGAGATGGCCGATCGCGGGTCCGTTGAAGGCAAGCTCCTGCGGCCCGCTCAGGCCGGCCGTCGTCTCCCCGCCTTTCTCAAAAGTCATCGAGGGATCAAACACCTGAAACTTCGTGCCGCCCAAGGGATCGAACACCCGGACCGTCACCCGATCGAACGTGCCGGGCGGGACGGCCATGAAGTTCACCGTGGTGGTGCCGGCGAGCTTGAGCCCGTTCACTCCCTGACCGGGGACAGCTTCAATCGCCAGCGGCCCCATCGTCGTTGACAGCTCGCCCACCGGGAACGGGGCGGGGCTGTTGAGAAAATCGGACGGGTGATTCTCGAAATTGACGCAGGTGGACCGTGGCGGCTGGGGTTGCGGGCCGGCGCCCTCGCAGCAAACGCTCTCGATCAGGCACAGCGCGTTGGGCGAGATGATGCGCACATGGTGGATGCGCGCGCCGGAACTGGACAGAGTGACCCGCTGAGAGCCGCCATCGCGTCCGACCAGTTCCGCCCGGGTCACCACGGTGCCCAGCGGCCCCACCGCCTCAAACTGGACCAACCCCGAGGTTTGTCGCACGTCGAGGTGCATGATGCGGCAGTCGTGTTGCGGATGGATGCGAACAGTGTGAACCACATCGAGGCCGGTGCCGCCATCGCGGGAGACGATCAGATTGTGCGGCAGCATCCCACCCGTGGCGCCGAACGCTTCGAATTTGAACGCCTCGGTTTCCCACGGATTGGGTTTCGGTCCGAGGCCGGCCTCGCTCAACGAGAAGCAGTGGATTCCATCGGAACGGAGGCGGAAGAAGGCCTGCGGTCCGTCGCTCTTCAAGCGTGCGACGCGGCCGCCGCCTTCGTTCTCGATCTTGGCGTCCACCGTCTCCCAGCCGGCTTGGCCGAGGTCGCGGGTTTGCTCGATCGTCTCCTGGCCGGCGGCGCGACGCCAGCGCAGCGCCAGGACGCCGCCTTCCTTGCTCGCCCGCAGGCTGCCGCGCGCGGGAAGCTCAATCACCTCGTCGGTCTTGCCGTCGCTGTCGGCGTCCAGTTCCGCCCTGAAGCCGCCCCGGTTGGGCTGCGGGTGCAGGCGAAGGGTGGCGAGTCCGGGCAGGGCGACCGGGTCGCTGCCGAATTCAAAGACGCGCAACTGCTGGTCGGCGGTCGCGTCGGCACCCGCGAGGTTGAAGCGGAGGCGGAGCGGTTGAGGGGAATCGTTGCGGAGCTTCAATCCCTCGAAGTCCTCGAGTTCGAGCAGCAGGTCGGGCGTTGCCAGCCCTTCACCGGCATCCACCGTCCACACGCGGCAGGCACCGGAGGGTTGTCGCGTGGATGTCATCGCGCTGAAACCCCGCACCGGCGCCCCAGCGCGCACGCCCAGCCCTTGGAGGGCCTGGTTCGGGCCGATTCGGATGCCCTGCACCGAATGGCTCGCGTGGGTGTCCGGCCCTTCGAAGCCGAAGGCGATGTCGTTCCAGCCGGCGGCCGCGTAGAGCAGCAGGTTCGCGCCGGAGGAGGTGAAGCGCCCTCCCGCCGGCGGGTTGGTCGCGGGCAGGAAGAGCATCGTGTCATGAAAGCGCTCCGGCTGGCCCGGGATGTATCCCACCGGTCGGTAGGGCTGGACGCCCGGGTAGTCCAGAACGAGTCCGTTCGTCGTCCACCCGGCGGCAGCACCGGCGGAGTTGGTTAGGGAGGCGGTCTGCGCCCCGACCGTCAACATGCGCAACGCGGACAAGCCGTACTCGGCGAGGAAATCCGGGCCGGGCGCGTGGCGCGGATCGGTGAACACGGAGAGCGGCATGCTAAACAAACCGGGGCCGAGATACTCGTCGGCTTCGGCGTCAGGGACTCGGTAGCCCCAAGGGTTGTAGCGAAACGTGTTTTGCAGGCGGTTCACCTCGATGAAGCACTCCCGATTCGGGCGGTTGTTGTCATAGACCTTGATGATCGAGCGGTTCGGGTCCGTGGTCAGCCCAACGCCGTCCGGCGCGAGGCCGAAGCCCTCCAGCACGGCGTAGGGCGTGACACAGTGGCCTTTGCCCCAGTCGCGCTGGTAAAAACACAGGGTGAAGAGGTGCGGATTTGCGCGCACCTCTGCCAGGACCGCGTTGGGATTGCCGGCGGCGTGCCCGCGACGGGGGCCGAAGGGGGTGGGCAACTGCCGCTGGCGGAGGCTGGCGATCATGGCCTCGGCGCTGGTCTGGGCGGCGGCCAGCGACGTGATGCGCGACCAGAGGTTCACCGGCCGGGTGGGCTGGAACAGGTCGAAGCCCGTCCAGCGCGCCGGTTTCGGTGCGGCCAGACCATCAGGGGGCAGACCCATGAAGCCGTTGGCGAACAATACACCGTGGAAGCCATCGGCGGCCGGTGTGTCGAAGTCGGTTGCCGACAGGTCGCCATTGGCCAGCAACCGCGCCGTGCTGGCCATGCCAAAGCAGGAGCCGTTGGCGTCCTCCATCCATCCGCCATAGATGGTCGCCCAAAAGGCGTAATGCGGATTGCGCAGTGGCAGTGGAAAGGGCGGTTGCAGGAAAATGCTGTCGCCGTAGCAAGCCTCGAACTCCTCGAGACTGGGATGGTCGTCTTCGTTCCAGAAGTCGAACCCGTGCAGCCGCGGCCAACTGGGTGGACTGAAATTCAGCATCGGCCCGGTGTGCCATTGCGCGCCACCGACCGCCACCCACCCGGGATCCTCGACCACCAACCGCCAGTTGCCCAGCAGGCTGACGGGCAACTCGGCGTTCAGCGAGGTGCCGTCCTCCGCCACTTGAACGTCCCGGCACTCCACGAAGTCCACGCCGCACAGCGTGGGCGGCCAGACCGTGCAGCGTGGGCCTTGCAAGTACACCCGAACTCCCTCACGCAACCCCGAACCCGTGATCGTCACCCGCTGCGGGGTGGCCGAAGACTGGAATTTTGGTGGAACGGCGCGCACGAGGACGCGTTGTTCGATTTCCGTGGGCGATGCCCCGGTGATTCGGACCGGCCCATAAGGGGCGTAGCCGAAGCGGATTCTCGAGTAGGCATTGATGGCCAAAGAAGAGGTGGCGGGATAGGTAACCGACCGGGGACTGTTGATCATCGTGGCGTGGACCTCGCTGTCCCGCTCGAGGGTCGGCGGGCGCGAGGCGGACGGCCAGGACGGCGGCATGAAGGTGAGGGTCACCGGACGATTCGTGGGTACTGCCGGATGGCTGAGGAAATAGGTTCCGTCGGCCGCCGTGGTGGTGCTGCCCAGGAGAATTCCGGCGGTTTCTGAGGGGCCGCTGTAGAGGGATACCGTAAGCCCGCCCGGGCCCGGGCCCGCGGTTCCCACGCGTTCGACCAGCCCCCTGAACTCCCGGGGGCGCGTGAAATCGCCGACCTCGCCGCACCACTGTGCCATGGCGTAGGTCGCGGGCTGATTGGTGATCCCGGTGCCCGGTCCACGGAGATCGGGCTGGCCGGGACCGACCTCACCGTACCGAATCAGCAGGCGCGCGAACTTGTCGAAATGGTTCAGTTGCCCGGCGTGGATCCGGAACTCGTAGTTCCGCATGAATTCGGTGCCCGCCGGGGCCGCCGTGGCGCCGTTCCAGTTGGTCGGGCCTTGTCCCCAAGCCTTCCAATACGGCGCGGGGAAAAGCGGCGGTTCCGCCGATGACAGTCGCGTTCCGCCCTGCAAGCCGTTCTCGCGAAGCCGCAGTTCCCAATCGCCCAGCTCAAACGTGTCGCCACCGGGGGCGAGCGCGGCGCGCACCTGCACCACCGGATTCGAGCCGCCGCTGCCGACGGGCAGCTCCGGAATGCCGATGAACAGGTGGTTGTTGGTCGCGTTGACGCTGCGGATCAGGTACGCCGGTTGATCGAACACCGACCCGCCCGGCCCGGCGCGCAGCAGCAGCGTTTCTGCGCCGGCGTATTCGTTCAGCAAGTCAATCCGCGCGTCCACCGTGAGCCCCCGGCTGGTCCACGGGAGGCACAAGAAAGCGGGGAGCAGGCCGAAGCCGCTCAGGCGTTGCGCCGGCGGTATGCCGATGGACTGGCCCGAAAGGTTGCGGGTGTCCTCCAGCAGGCCGCCTTCGCCAAAGGTCGCCAACAGCCCCGGCTCGTGGCGCAATTCCACGTTCATCCCGGCCTGAATCTCGGCCTGGGTGCGCGTCCTCGCCCACAGCCGCACTTCATCCAGCAGCCCGTTGAAGGGGTAGCCGCCGGCGAAGAGGTCGGCGATGTTCACCTGATCGCGCTGGCCGCCGAGGCTCAGGCTGTTGGTGGCGTTGTTGCCCGCGTGCGTCAGCGCCGCCGTGCCGGCCGGCTGGCCATTGATGTAGAAGCGCGCGGTGACCCCGTCATACGTGGCAGCAACATGCGACCAGCACCGCAGCGGGAGGGAGCCGGTGGACTCGACCCAGGCGCCGCCGCTGCGGGCGAAGCGGAGCCGGTTGGTGTTCAGGCCAAACCAGAGGTTCGTGGACTGCGCGCGGGCCACGAGCGCCTGCAGGCCGGTGAGGGTCCGGGGGTACACCCAGGTTTCCACCGTGAGTTGGATGACATTGGTGTTCATCCACGCCTGCACGGGGTAGAAAACGATGTTCGAGTAACTGCCGTTGAACTCGAGGCTGCGCGGCACGGGCGGGGTCTGCGCCTGCGCCGGAAAAAGTGTTAGCAGCCAACAAGCGACACTTAGCAGCCAGGCGCCGGCTTCACGATGCTGGCGCAGAAGCAAAGAGCGGAACCGTGCATCCGCGAGGACGACGACAGCGGGAAGACTTCGGTCTTTTGTACGCATGAGCGCGAGATTGAGTTGGCCTTTTTTGATGACATTAGTGGGCAGTGGTTGGGCCGTGGATGGGCAACCGCCGCCCACCCCCCAAGCTTGCGCCGCCAGGCGCCCGGCGGCCTAAATGGCTGCGTGCGTGAGTCTGCCCAAGTCCCCGAAGCCAACCTCGCAGAGCAGCGCGCCATCCTCGTTCGCAGCATCCGCCGCGGCAGTCTCGCCGGGGTGCTGGCGATGGCCGGCGTCGTGGCGTTGACGCTCGGCGTGGTCTGGCAGGCCCAACAAGCCCAGCGGCAGGCGGACCGCGCGGATACCGAGGCCGCCCGGGCCGAGGCGGCCCGCCAGGAAGCCGATGCCCAGTTGTGGAATGCCCGGCTCAACGAGGCCCGGGCGCTGCGCATTGCCGGGGGGCCCGGGGCGCGCGAACTTTCCTCGGCCATTGTGACGGAACTCACGCGCACGCTGGGACTCTCTGAAGCGCGGCGGCTGGCCCTGCGGACCGAGGCGATCGCGCAGACCGCTTTGCTCGATCTCGCCGCGCCAACCAACGCCCTCATTGGAGAGTTCGATGGTTCGGCTGGCGCTGGCTGGGGCGTGGAGCGATGGCGGGGAACCAATGTCGAGTTGCAGAATCTCACGGACGGCAAACCCCTTGCGCGTCTGGCCGGTCCGGCCCGGAACGGCGCCACCCGGTTCAGCCCGCAGGGCACCTGCGCGGCGACGACGTTTGAAACCCAGCCGGTGACGTTGCGGGTCTGGCGCGCGGCCGATGCGACCGTCATTTGCTCGAACATCGTGCCGGCCAGTGTCCTTCACGGAGGTGGACTAATCGAATTCTCGCCCGATGAACGCTGGCTGGCGATGGACACGGAGGCCGGCTTGGAGCTGTGGCGTTTGCCGGAGGGCAGGTTGATCCGTCGTGCCGGCCGGGCGCAGGCCGGCGCGTTCAGCCCTGACGGACGCTGGTTGGCCCGGGCGGTGGGTGAGTGGCTGGAAATCGAAGTGACGCAGACGGGCGCGGTTTGGCTGCGCCATCGGCTGCCGCTGATCCCCCGCCAACTGGCGTGGCGGCCGCAGGGG
>CALJWR010000300.1 GCA_937976685.1 uncultured Verrucomicrobiae bacterium | reverse complement strand
CAGCAACTGCACGGTGAAGTAGAGATTGCGTTCGAGGTTCGAGGCGTCCACCACCAGCACCACGAGGTCGGGGGGCGGCACATCGGGCAGCCGCTGGAGCAGCACGTCGCGGGCGATTTGTTCGTCCGGCGACTGGGGACTGAGGCTGTAAGTGCCGGGCAGGTCGAGGATCGTCACCGGGCGGTCCGCAGGTGCGCCCAGCAACCGGCCCTCCTTGCGCTCGACGGTCACCCCGGCGTAGTTGCCGACGCGCGCGCGCAGCCCTGTCAACGCGTTGAAGACGGTGGTCTTGCCGCAGTTGGGATTGCCGGTCAGCACGACCAGCCGGGCGCGTGTCCCGGTGGCGGGAACGGCGGTGGCAGGGTCGTTGATCGTTACGGGTGCCGGCATGGCTGAAACCGGGGCGAGTGGCGACCGGGCGGCTGGCGGCGCGTCAATCCGCCGGCCTTGGACGGCGGGAAGAGCGGCCTGCCCCGACCGCGCCAGGCTGGGAGGCATGGCCGCGAGCCGGTGGGTGAACCCATTCGCGCCTGCTCACGGGGCCGCCTCCACGAAGATCTGCTGCGCCTCCTGGCGGCGAAGCGAGAGGTTGGAGCCGCGCACGTGGATTTCCACCGGGTCCCCCAGCGGGGCAAAGCGCACGAGTTGAACGGCCGTTCCCACCACCAGGCCGAGTTCCTGAAGCCGGGCGCGGGTTTCGGGCGGGAGACGCAGTGCGGTGACAGCGGCCGACTGACCCGCTGCCAGAGAGGTCAAGGCCAGAACAGCGGAGGGCATGGTCACGCGGCGTGTTGCGCCGCCTTGAGGGGTTCCACCCAGATCGAGTCCGCCAGTTCGGAACTGAGGCCCAGGCGCATGTTGCAGACCTGGCAGACCACGCTGTGACTGCGCAGCACGCAGCGGATGCTCTGCTCCTCACACAGCCCCAACTCCCGCAGGCGCTGGCAGACAGCCGGCGAGGCGAGCAGCTGTTTGATGCGGACGGAAGTGCCCTCGCGCACCTGGCTGAGGGGACAACAGGGCAGCCGGTCTTCGATCGGCGGGCAGCCGCTGGCTGGAACATCCTGACTCACGACGAGTCCAAGCTAGGTAAAGGGATGGGGGCTTTCAAGGGAGATTTCCCGCCGGCGACCTTGAGCGCTGAAGTTCTGAAGTCAACCAGCGCGCCAAACCGCCACTGTGCCGGCCGGCCTTTCGGGAACCGCGGCGGGTGAACCGCGGCAAGCCGGCGTTGGGGAATGGGAGGGGATACCAAACCCCTAGTCCATCTCTAACCCAACCCGCCTTAATCTCCCCACCCCGACTGACAATTGACAAACACTGACCAGCGTTTCGCGGGGCGATGATCACGATTGACAGGTCGGGCTGGCCCAGGTACCCACGATTATCACTATGGAAAACGCCGTTCTAATCCTCTCTCCGGAGCGGACCCGCCGTAACGGTGTCCGCTTGTTTACCCCCCCCCCCCCGCGGCGCTCCTGATTGGTTGCGCCTTGCTGTGGCACGCGGCCCTGGCCGCTCCGCCTCCCTCGATCACCCGAATCTATGAGGCACCCGGCCCCATTTGGGGCGGGCTGGCGGGTGATGGTTCAAACTTGTACTTCACCACCTTGGCCCGGTTCATCAACGGCAGTTGGAGCTATTCCCAAGTGATTTCCCTGGAGGCCAATGGCGGCGTCCGGTGGAGCTGGAACAGTGATTCTGCCGGTGCACCGGGCAACATGCGCATGGTGCCGACCATCAACAGCGCGGGCACGCGCCTGTACGTGGGTACCGACCAGGGCAAGGTCTTCTGCCTGGACACGGCGGCAAGTGCCACGAAGCGGATGATTTGGCAATACACTCTACCTGCCGGGCAGACCAATTACGAAGTGCGTTCGGGCATCGCCTACGACCCTGTCGCACCCAAGGCCGGCGGCGGGACCGAGGAAGCGATCTACTTCCAGGCCAATGATGGTTACACCTATTCGTTAAATGCTGTAACCAACACTCTTCGTTGGCGGCAAAACACGGGGAATCTGGGCGGCCCGCCGACTTCCGCAGTTCATCCGACGCCGTGGTCATCCACTCCGGTGGTGGGTCTGGACGGCGGAGTTTATGTGGGATCGGCCGATGGCCGCCTTTACCGCTTGGAACCGCTCAGTGGGACGACCGTCTGGAAGGTGGCCCTCAACCAATCAGGACTCCCTGAGGGTGGCGAGCCGGTGGAGTCCACGCCGGCCATTGGAGAGAACGGCTGGATTTACGTGGCGACACGCACGACCGCGAGCACCTACTCGCGCCTTTACGCCATTGACCCCAACCGCGAGGCCGCCAACCAGAACAACGCAGTCGAGAAAATCGCCTGGTTCAGCGGACCGCTTGACGACTGGCAACCTGGCGTGATCGCCGGGCTGGTTCTCGACCAGAGCGGCCGGGTGATCGTACCCGCGTACCATTCCTGGCTCTATTTGTTCGATGGCGCCTCGGGACAGTTCATCGAAGGGATCTTCACCAACGGCAAGCTCTGCCAAACCCCCGCGCTCAACCGCAACGGTCTCGTGATCGTCGGCACCTCCCGGGGCGAGGGAGGCGAGCGTTCCATCAAGGCGTTCAAGGTCTTCCCGCAACGCGATGGCAACGCGGACTGGGCGGCGACGTATTGGGGCGTCAACCCGAACCAAGAGTTCGGCGACTTCCTGGGCGGGGTACTCATCCGGGCCGACGGTTCCGGCACCACCTACCTGGCCGACGCCAACCCGGACACCGACTCGGGCGCCGTGTACAAGCTGACCTCCGGCAGCCCCTCCATGCCCGGCGACTGGGCCACGCTGGGCGGTGGGAACCGCCGCCAGCACAAGGCGCGCACGTATCCTTACCAACTCCTGGAGTTGGGGCCGTTCCCCGAGGGGGTGGCGGAATCGCAGGGGGCCTTCAGCGTGGACGACATGGGCCGGGTGGTGGGCTATGCGCACGGCCGCCCGGGCTGGCCCTACTACTCCTCCCTGCCCCAGGAGTGGTACGGGGCGTACTGGTACGGCAGCGGCTCGCCGCAGGTGCTCGGTACGCATGCCTCGGCCATCCCCCGCCACTGGGCGCGGAACCTGAACCTGGCCGGGATCGTCGTGGGGTACTCCACCTACGGGAGTGTTTACGGCCCGATCGTCTGGACTTCGGTCAACGCCACGCCGCAAGCGCTGCCGCTGCTTTCCGGCTACAGCATCGGCGAAGCCCGGGACATCACCGGCGACAACACCATCATCGGCTTCTCCTTCCAAGGCGGCAAGCCGCGGGTGCTTCGCTGGGATTACAACCCTTGGTCCAGGAACTGGAGTCCTTGGGAAATCGGCGCACCGGAAGGCGGCAAGGCGCTGGCCAACGCCATCAGCGGCTCCTGGCGCATCTGCGGCAAGGCGGTGTTCACCGCGGGTGGGCCGTGGGTGGGATTCACGTCACAGCGCCACGTGTCGAGCTTTGCCTCTATTCAGCCACTTGGGGCGTTTGGCGGCAGCCTGAGCGAGGCCTACGACATCAACGACACGAGCGGCACGGTGGGGTGGGCGCACAAGCGAATCGCCGGCACGGATTATCCCCGCGCCTTCCTCGT
>CALJWR010000299.1 GCA_937976685.1 uncultured Verrucomicrobiae bacterium | reverse complement strand
AATCGCCGGCAAGTACCGTGATCCCGCCGATCCCGACGGCCGCTTGGTTCCCTTTCGCATCGAAACCCGGCTCTCCGAGACCCTTGAACAGCAGTTGCTGAACACGGGGCGATTCAAGCTGGTCAAGCCGAACACCTTCTTGATGGGCCTGCTGTACAGCATCCTGCCGTTCATCCTGCTTGCCGCGTTGGTGTACTTTTTCCTGATCCGTCAGCTCAAGGCCGCCGGCCGGGGCGCGTTGAGCTTTGGCAAGAGCAAGGCGCGAATGCTGAACAAGGAGAAGAACAAGACGACGTTCAAGGATGTGGCCGGCATTGAGGAGGCCAAAGAGGAGGTCTATGAGCTGGTCGAGTTCCTCAAGGACCCGAAAAAGTTCCAGCGCCTGGGCGGCCGTATTCCCAAGGGAATTCTGATGGTCGGGCCGCCCGGCACGGGGAAAACCCTGCTGGCGAAGGCCATTGCCGGCGAGGCCGATGCGTCATTCTTCAGCATCAGCGGGTCAGACTTCGTGGAGATGTTTGTTGGCGTTGGGGCCAGTCGTGTGCGTGACATGTTCGAGCAAGCCCGGAAAAGCACGCCCTGCCTCGTGTTTATTGACGAAATTGACGCCGTGGGCCGGAGCCGCGGGCATGGTTTGGGCGGCGGCAACGACGAACGCGAGCAGACCCTCAACGCCCTGCTGGTGGAAATGGACGGCTTCGACACCCAGGAGGGCATCATCATCATCGCCGCCACCAACCGGCCCGACGTGCTCGATCCCGCCCTGCTGCGTCCCGGACGCTTCGACCGGCAAATCACGGTGAATCTGCCGGACGTGCGCGGCCGCGAGGCGATTCTGAAAGTTCATGCCCGCAACGTGAAGCTCGCCCCGGACGTGGACTTGTCTGTCATTGCCCGTGGCACACCGGGCTTTTCCGGCGCGGAGCTCGCCAACCTTCTGAACGAGGCAGCCTTGCAGGCGGCGAGGCAGAACAAGAAGGCGATCACGTTGGTCGAGCTCGAGGAGGCTCGGGACAAGGTCCGCTGGGGCCGTGAGCGCCGCAGCCTCGCGATGACCGACGAAGAGAAGCGTGCGACCGCCTGGCATGAGGCCGGGCACGCCTTGGTGAACGTGCTGCTCGAACACACCCACCCGTTGCACAAGGTCACCATCATTCCCCGCGGCCAGTCGCTCGGCTCTACCATGTGGCTGCCCGAGAAGGACCTGCTGAACCGCCAGAAGCGGGAGCTCGAAGATTTGATCGCCGTGACGATGGCCGGGCGCATCGCCGAACAACTCGTCACTAACGACGTCTCCACTGGTGCGGCTGGCGACATCCAGCAGGCCACGCAGATGGCGCGGGCGATGGTTTGCAGCTTCGGCATGAGTGAACGGCTGGGAATGGTCCAATACGGCGAGGACAGTGAGTTTGTTTTTCTTGGCCGCGACATGGTCCGTTCCAAAGGGTACAGCGAGAAGACAGCCGAGGAGATTGATAATGAGGTTAAGCGGATCATTGACGACGGCTTCAAACGCGCCAGCGACCTGATTCACCAGCATCGGGACAAGCTCGAAATCATCGCCCAGTCCTTGCTCGAGTTCGAAACGCTCGACGGGGCGCAAGTGGAGGAAATCATCAAGACTGGCAAGCTCACGCCGCCCCCGCCGGCCGCCCAAGGCGGACCGCCAACTGGTGCCAAGGCCGCCACCGTGCTGCCCGAAGTCGCGAAGCCGGTTCCTCCGAAACTCCCTCCAGGACTCGCTGCTCCCGCGCCGGCCACCGCCTGACGTTCGAGAGGGGGCGTGCGCGGGACAGGGTAGCTTCCCGCGGCCGCGGTCGGATCCGCTCAAAATGGGCTTTGCCGCCTCGGGTGGGACGACTACCTTTTCCTCGTCACCCGAAGTGAATGCGACCGCTCCACTCGTCCGGCCTGCCGCTCCCGAGGGCGACGGTTCATGGGCCGGTTCCCCGTCGCAATGAGTGGACGCACCGCGGGAGAGATAACCGAGCGGGTGATTGCGGGCGCGGGTTAAACGAAAGGAATCACCATGAGCGATCTCCAAGGAATCGAACGCTGCGCAGCCTTCATCACGGCGCAAGTCCATGAACCGCGACGCGGAGCCGCGCCACGCCGACTCGCCATCACGGTGTCCCGCCAGACCGGCGCGGCCGAGCCGGCAGCGGTGGAACCGTTGCTCCGCCTGCTGCAAAGCCGGACGCCAAAGGGCGAGCGCCCGTGGACGGTGTTCGACAAAAACCTGGTCGAGAAGGTGTTGGAAGACCATCACTTGTCCTCCCAGTTGGACCGGTTCATGCCGGAAGATGCGGTGTCTCCGGTGGAGGATGCGATTCAGGAAGCGCTGGGACTTCACCCGCCCACTGATGAACTGGTCCGCCAGACGGCTGAGACCATCCGTCGCCTCGTCGAGCTCGGGAATGCGATCATTATCGGCCGCGGAGCGAATGTGGTGACCGCCGACATGCCACATGTCTTTCACGTCCGGCTGGTGGGTTCCCTGGACCGCCGGATCGAGCGGATCAGCCGGCTGATGAAACTGGGTCGCAAGGAAGCGGAGGCTTACATCCTGAAGGAGGACCGCGCGCGCGCCCGATACCTGAAGCGGCATTACAACGCGGACGTGGACGATCCACTGCTCTATCACCTGGTGCTGAATACCGACCGGTTCGCGACCGAGGTGGGCGCGGAAATTCTCGCGGAAGCAGCGCTTCGCTTCGCGCGCTGAGGGCAACCCGGTCGCTTCCTGGCGGCGGCGCAAGGTTGCGGCTTGTGGAACCCGGTCCGAGGCGGTAGCGTCATCGCACATGTCGCAGGGTGTCCATCTGTCGCAACGAATGTCGCTCCAGCAAGTGCTGGCGCCGCAGTTGCAGCAGTCGCTGGCGTTGCTTCAGGCACCCCTGCTGGAGTTGCGGACGCTGGTGGAGCAGGAGCTTCAGCAGAACCCGGTGTTGGAAGAGTTGTCCGCCGCCGAGCTCTCCCAGCAGGAACGACGGGAAGAGGGGGAGCCCGCCTATGAATCGGACCCCGCCGAGCCACCCGCTGACGTCAAATACGATCCCGCCACGGAGCGGCCCAGCGGTCCCGTGGATGATTTTCAGGCGGAGTTTGATCGCCTTGCCCAGGTGGACCGGGAATGGCGGGAGACGCTGGCGCAGGCCAACGCGCCCATGCGCAGTCGCGAGGAGGAATCGGAACTCCGGCAGCACATGTTCGATTCGCTGGTGGCCGGCACGTCGTTGCAAGAGCACTTGCTGGAGCAGGTGCGCCTGTCCGAGCTGACCGACGCCCAGAAGGCCATCGCCGAGATGATTGTCGGCAACGTGGACGATCATGGCTACCTCCAGTCCGGTGTGGATGAGCTGGCGTTCGCGACCAACACGCCAGCCGCGGAAGTCGCCGATGTGCTCAAGGTCGTGCAGGGCTTCAATCCTCCCGGCGTTGCCGCCCGCGATCTCCGCGAGTGCCTGCTCCTGCAACTCGAACGCGCCGGGCGGACGGAGACGCTGGAATACCGGATCATCCGCGACCACATGGAACTGCTCGGGCGGCGACGGTTTCCCGAGATCGCCCGGGCGGTGGGGGAAACGGTCGAGGTGGTGCAGGCGGCGGCGGAGCGGATCAGCCATCTTGAGCCCCGCCCGGGCCGGGAGTTCTCCGCGGAGGACAGCGTGTACGTGGTGCCCGAGCTGTTCATCCAACGGGTTGGCGATGACTACGTGGTCACCGCCAACAACGACTCGATTCCCCACCTGCGCATCAGCAACACGTACAAGGATCTCATGGCCCAGCCGGACAGCACCGACGAAGTCCGGGACTACATCCGTGAGAAGATTCGCGCCGGCAAGTTTCTCATCAAAAGCATCCAGCAGCGGCAGCAAACGCTGTTGAAGATCGGGCAGGAAATCGCCTCGCGGCAGCGGGAGTTCATGGAGAAGGGCGTTGCCTATCTGCGCCCGATGACCATGGCCCAAATCGCGCAGGTGGTCGGTGTTCACGAAACCACGGTCAGTCGCGCCGTTTCCGGGAAGTACATTCAAACGCCCCAGGGCGTGTTCGAGATGAAGTACTTTTTCACCTCCGGCCTGCCCACCGCCAGCGGTGACGGCATGTCCAATGAAAGCGTCAAAAAGATTCTGGCGGAGTTGATCGCGACCGAGGACCGGACCAAACCGCTCTCGGACGAGGAACTCGTCAAACGCCTGGGCGAGCGCGGCATCATGATCGCCCGCCGCACCGTGGCGAAGTATCGCATGGAATTGAACATCCTCCCGTCGCATCTCCGGCGGACGTATTGATGGGGCGGTGCCGCCGTCTTTGCGTCGCGGGGAGGCGGCTGCCCGACAACGCTTCCAACTCCGGGGATCTTCCCGCGCCACTGTGAACCTCTGCCGCTGTCCCTGGGCGAAGTCAGATCTCGAGATCGCCTACCACGACCACGAATGGGGCGGTCCGGTCCATGAGGACGCGCGCCTGTTCGACCATTTGTTCCTGGATACGATGCAGGCGGGTCTGAGTTGGTCCCTCATGCTGCGGAAGCGCGAGAATTTCCGCCGCGCCTTCAGTGCCTTCGACCCGCAGAAGATCGCCCGGTACGACGACGCGAAAATCGCCCGGCGGTTGGGGGATCCCGGAATTGTCCGCAACCGGCTCAAAGTGCGCGCGGCGGTCTCCAACGCCCGGGCGTTCCTCCTCGTTCAGGAGCAATTTCGGACTTTCGACCGTCACCTCTGGCGGTTCACCGGCGGCAGGACGATTCAGAATGCGTGGACCGCCAGGGCCGAGGTGCCGACGCGCACTGCGGAATCCGATGCCATAAGCCTGGACCTGGTCGCGCGGGGATTCATGTTCGCCGGCTCCACCATCTGCCACGCTTTCATGCGGGCGACCGGGATGGTGAACGATCACCTCGTTACTTGCTTCCGCCATGCGGCGGCAGGGTTCCCGGCAAAGGCGCGCTGTTGACCCCGAAGAGTTTCGCCCCTTGAAGGCGTTGATTTGAGCCGGGTAAACCCATGAAGGCGATTGCCACCCCTGATGCCCATCCACCGGTTCGCCGGAGTTCGCCGGTGAGCGTGCTCGACCTCTTCACCATCGGCGTCGGACCGAGCAGTTCCCACACGGTGGGGCCGATGCGCGCCGCCCGCCGCTTTGCGCTCGCTCTGGCCGCTACCGGCCGGCTGACCCGTACGGCGAGGATCGAAGTGCATCTCTTCGGCTCGCTCGCGCTGACCGGCCGCGGACACGGCACCGACCGCGCAGTCTTGCTGGGACTGGAGGGAGAGACCCCGGAGAGCGTGGACGTGGACACGATTGAGGCGCGCGTCGAACGAATCCGTGCTCGACGTCGTGTGCGCCTTGCGGGCGTGCGCGAACTGGATTTCAACGAACCGGATGATCTCCAGTTCCACCGGAACGAGGTCCTGCCCGCGCATTCGAACGGGTTGCAGTTCGTGGCCTTCGACCCGGGCGGCGCGGAACTGGACCGGGTCGTCTTCTACAGCGTGGGCGGTGGTTTTGTGGTGACCGAAGAGGAACTCGCCGGCGGGCGAACCGACAGCGATCGGGCGCTGGAGTTCCCGTTCCACAGCGGCGACGAGATGTTGCGTATGGCGGACGAAAGCGGGTTGACGGCTTACCTCGGCAGATCTCGACGACACCAACTTTTGCGAGTCAGCGCCATATCTGCTGTCGGC
>CALJWR010000298.1 GCA_937976685.1 uncultured Verrucomicrobiae bacterium | reverse complement strand
GATACTCTCCTTTCTCGAAGTCATGGCGTCAGACTCACCAGCGCCGCCTGCTGGGCGGGATGCTGCGGCGCTACGCGCCTTCGCTTCCCGCCCAGCAGGCATGGGGCAAAACGGAATTTACAGAAAGAACGATACACAACTGCTTCTTGCCGTCGGGTCGCGTGCGGTCGTCCTGGCCGTAAAGCTTCTCGCCGTTCAGGCTCAGCAGCACGTCGTTTTCTTTGTCGCGACCCAGCGGACCCTGCCTGGAGAGGAGGAAAACGTAGAAGCGGCCCGCGGAGGTAAACTCGATCTCAAAGCGCATCCGCCCTTCACCGGGATCCTGAATGGCGCGGCCGCCGGGCGCGGCGATCAGTTTCCAGTCACCGATGCCGTCCTCGGCCTCAAACGCCACGCGGCCGGACTCCTCGCGGATGGCGCGCGTGGCCTTGCGTGTAAGCACCACGATCCAATCGCCGGGACCGGGCGGACTGAGATTCCGGCCGTTGGCGGTCGCACCGTGTGCCACAACGCGTGCGCCCTGGCGGGCATCAAACCACTCGACTAGGAAGGGACCGTTTTCGATGGCCACGTCCAGCGCCGCCGACTCGTCCAGATACACCAGATAGGTATGGCCCGGGTCGGCGAGACAGAAACCGCGGTTGACCAGATCGGGCCGCGGCTTGGTTTGCGCCCAGGGCAGTCCGGCGAACGTGTCCCAAACGTGCCGAATGATGGCGTGCCGGCTGGTGACGGCGTCCGCGGGATCGAGGGATTGCGCGAAGCCGGACGAAGAGCTGCCGTTCATGTCGCCGAAGTTGATCATCGCCGCGCTGAACAGCATGACGAAGGCGTTGCGGCGGATGTCGTCGTCGGAGTAGGGCGGGTGGCCGAAGGTGTTGCCGGGCCAGAGGGTTTCCTGCGCGTAGAGCGGGCGGGCGGGATGATGATTGCGCAACAGGACTTCCGCGAGCCAGCGGCGGTTCCTCGTCTTGGGGCCTTGCAACGTGCCGAAGCCAAACCACGGCTCGCCGCGAAACACATCGTCGCCGGTCTCGTTGTGAATGGTGAGCGGCCGGCCGAACACGTCCAGCTCGCGCACCCATTCGGCCATTTGGTTCAACTCGGCGTCGGTCAGATAGGGGCTGTTGCGCAGCAGCGGCTCGGGACCGGCCACGTTGAACAGCATGTTCCAGTACGGCCCCAGCCGGGCCACAGTGTATTCGAGGTAGAGCCGCTGGTCCTCCGTCGCGCGCGGGAAGTTCGCGTCGCGACCGAAGAAGCCGGCGAAGGGGAACACGATGAGGCGCCGCGCGGCGAGGTCATCAAGGATGGTTTCCGCACGGCGGTATTCGGCGGCATCCAAGGGCCAGAGGCGGGGGGTATCCCAACCGCGCCCGCGTCCGTCGCTTTGACGGTTGAGGTAATGGCTGGCGATGGAGAGTGTGTTGTAACCCTGTGCCTGCGCCCAATCGAGAAAGGCGGCGCGGCGATTGCCGTCTTCCGGGGTGTCCGGATCGTCCCAGTTGCGCGCGAAAAACCGGTCGCCGACGTGCAGGCTGCGCATGAGAAACGGCCAGCCATCGGCAAAGCCGAACCAGATGGGATTGGGCACATGCGGCACGACGAGGCCCGGCAGGTCGGATGGCACGCAGGTGAAGCGGCCCGTCGCGCCGTGCGAACCGTCCGTGAACGCCGCCGTGTAGCTCCATTCTCCCACCTCATCCGGCATGAAGCGCAGGCGCCACTGCGCGCCGCCATCGTAAAAGCCGGGAAACTCGATCACCCGCCCGTCCGGTCGCGTGTAACGGACCTGCAACCTCACGTCGCGAAACGGGTCGCGATATCCGACCGCGTTGGTGATGACGGCTTCGAAGCGCCCCCAGCGGGGTACGGTAACGTTCGCGCTGAACGCGGGCAGGACTGGCAGCACGGCCAGGGCCAGCAGCGCAGGAACGCGAGCAACTGACAGGATGGCGGAGACACGAGGCGACTTATTCATGGTCTGGGGGAACCGCGGTTTCATTGGCCCCGGAGCCGGCGGCAGCGGCTTCGAGGTAAAACTCCAAATCACGATAGGTATCCACGTCGGGATAGCCGTCCGTCGTCGGTGAAAGCAGATAGCGCAACAAACCTTCCCCGAACACGGCTTCCCGATAAAGCTGTTCTCGCTGCGCGGCATCCGCCGGCGGATGTTCGCCGGGGATCATCGTGGGCGGCAGTGTGCCATCGCCTTCGCGGCGCAAGCCCCAGCCGCCGGGGTAGCGGTCGTGCGCGTCAGTGAGGCTGGGCGGGGCGTTAACGCCGGCCGCATTCGCATTGGCCAGCGTGAAGCCGCGCTCGGGTCCGGGTTCCTCAAAGCCCACCATAAAGGCGTAGCGTTTGCCGGCTTTGAGTGGCAGGCGCGCTTCCCTCTCCAGCGCCCAGCGCAAATAGACCATGCATCCAGCCGACGTGCCGTTGGGTTTGCCGTCCAGGTCGCTAGTGGGCGGCAGATCGGGAAAGACCCCGCCCGTCACCACCAAGAACGGGCCGTATTCGACCCCGAGGAGATAGTCGTCGCAGCGATGGTTTTTGGAAAAGCCGTGCTTGGCGTCGGTACCGGCCGGTGTGCCGTTGTCGTGGATGCGCGGGCTGCCCGTCACCTCGAAGAACTGGAGGAAGACCCTGGCTCCGGGTGCGCCCGCGAGCACCGCTGCGTCGGCCGGCCCGGTGCGGAGCACGATGGCAGCCGGCTCGAAATCGCGTGGGGCGGCGAACACCTGGCCCAGATCGCGGTTGCGTTGAAAGTAGCCCTGGGTCTTCCACTCCAGAGATGCCCGATCCGTGTTGCGCACACTGGTATTGCCGCCGCGATCGAAGGCCGTCTGCTGAACCACCACCCGCGCAGGGTCGGGCCCGAACTCCTTTCCCAGCGCCTGCACTGACAGACCTGAAACAACCTTCAGCCGGCTCGCCTCGCCGCCATAGACCGCTGGATTCTTCAACACGCGGAAGAACTCCTCGCGGCAGGCTTTCAAATCCGTCGCCGATTTGGTAATCACCAGCACGTCGCCTTGTTCACCCGGTGGCACGGGTCGGAAGACCAGTGCCCGGCCCTGAAACTCCGCCCGCCGCACCTCGATGCCGGTCCAGCAGCGCGGCGCCCACAACCACACCAGCGGCGCGCCATCCCCGAGTTGATTGGCGCGGCCCAGATCGGACCGGATCAGCCGTTTCATCTCCGCCGTGAACGGGTTATCTGGCAGGACGTCAAAGTGCTCAGCGCGGAACACCGAGTCCCGATCCCAAAAAGCCCCGCCGCCCCAGTCCACGTAGCGCGTGCGCTTGGCCACGATATAAGCGGCCCATGCGTCCTTGCCATTGTAGCCGTAGTCGCTGACGGTGAGGTTGAAGACTGCAAGGCTTGACGCGATCTCGGGATTGGTCAGCAGCGCGTTGGCCACGGTCGTCAGCGGTCCGCCAGCCACAACGAGCAGCGGTTTTTGCGGCGACGCCTTCCTCGCCTCCGCGACAATCAACCGGCTGCCGTCGCTTGGGTGCGGCACGGTGTCTTCGATCCGTCCGCTCTCCGGGCGCAGCAGCACCTGATCAGAACCGCGCGTGAGGTCCGGGATGTGTTTCAAGCCCGAGTCGCGCGCGAGCTTCAACGCCTTCTGGGCGTCGTTCCAGCATTGTTCGAAGGTGTAGTGGTAGCCTTTCTCCCAGTCCCACATATCGCGGCTGACGATGTTGCCGCGCAGGTTGGCGTGGCCGAGGCTGGCCTGGGCCCAGAGGTAGTTGTTGTCGAAGACATCGAACCACCAGTCGTTGTCGTAGAGGATCGGGTTGTCCGGGCCGACGCCCTCGAGGCGGACGGCACCGTTTTCGACGGAGTGTTCCGGGACGACGGCCGGGGCTGCAGCCACAAACAGCAGGGAAGCGAGACCGATCAACAGGCGTGTGGGAAGCATCGGGAGATTCGGTTCAGTCCGGTCGAATCCGCCGCCGGCCCAGCGTGCGCTGCAATTGCCCGCGCCCGCTGTCCAGCAGCACGGCCAGGAAGATGATCCCGCTGGTGATCAGCGGATACAGGTAAGGGTCGGCGTTGAGATGGTTGAGGCCATTCTCGATGCCCTGAATCAGCACCGCGCCAAACACCGTGCCGGGCCAGACCCGGCCGCGTCCGCCGAACAGGCTGGTGCCTCCCAACACCGCCGCCGCGATGGCGGCAAATTCCTTGTTGGCGCCGAACGTGGGCGCGACCGACCCGATTTGGGCCAGCGCCACCGCGCCGCCCAGCCCGGCGCACAGGCCGCACAGGACATAGACCCCCCGGAGCGTGGACCGCACGTTCACGCCTGCTTTGCGTGCAGCGACGGCGTCCTGGCCAATGGCGTAAATCTGCCGGCCCAGCGGCGTGCGCTGCAGCACAAGGTGCGCGGCCAAGACCACCAACGCGGCCACCAGCACCGGCCCCGGCACGCCCGCGAGCCGGTTGGAGGCGAGCCGGGTGAAAGTTTCCGGCAGGTTCATGGCGCGCGTCTCGGTCAGCCACATCCCGAAACCGCGGCCCACGTATTGGGTGCCCAACGTGGCGATAAACGCGATCAAGCCCAGCCGCGCGATCAACAGCCCGTTGAGCCACCCGCACACGCCGCCCAGCGCGATGATGCCCGCCACCACCAGCCACGGGTTCCAGCCCTGGGCCAGCAGCAACTTGCCGCTCACGGCCGCGGCCACGAACATGATCGCGCCGACCGACAGATCCACGCCGGCCGTCAGCAGCACGAACGTCATGCCCGTGGCGACGATGACCGTGGCCGAAGACTGGACCAGCACGTTCAGCAGGTTCGCCGGCAAGAGGAAGGACGGCGACAACGCGCCAAAGCCGGCCAGAACCACGGCAAAGAGCACCAGCGGCGCGACATCCAGCGCCCGCATCGCCAGTCGTTGTCGTTCCGGGTTCATGCGGTGCTGCGTTCGTGCAAGGCGGCGCGCAGGATGCGCTCGCGGTCGAAATCGGCTCGCCGCAGTTCGTCCACCAACTCGCCCCGACGCATCACCAGGATGCGGTCACACAGGCCGATCAACTCCTCCAGCTCGGACGAAATCAGGAGCACGCCTGCGCCGGCATCGGCCCGCTTATGGATGAGTTGGTAAATCTCGAACTTGGCGCCCACGTCAATGCCGCGCGTGGGTTCGTCCAGGAGGAGCACCCGCGGGTCGGCCAGCAGCCATTTGCCCAGCACCACCTTTTGCTGGTTGCCGCCGCTCAAGGTCTGCACCGGCGCCTCGTCGCGGGCGGTGGGCGTGAGCCGCACCGCCGCGCGGACCGCCCGCACCGCATCTGCCAGGCCGGCTAGGTCCAACCAGCCCGTGCTGCGGTGCGCATGGCGCCGCAGGGTCACCAGCGCCAGGTTGTCGGCAATCGAGGCCTCCAGGGCCAGGCCGTCCTCGCGCCGGTCCTCGGTGAGAAACGCCACGCCACAACGGAGGCTGCGGTCGGGTTTGATGCTGCGCAAAGGCTGACCGGCCAGCCGCACGGTGCCGCGCGCGAAGGGGTCCAGGCCGAAAAGCATCCGAGCCAGTTCGCTGCGGCCGGCGCCCATCAGGCCAAACAGTCCGAGCACCTCGCCGGCGTGCAAGGTGAACGAGACGTCCCGAACCACTCCGGGCTGGGTCAAGTCGCGGACCTCCAGCAGCGGCGTGCCCGGCGGTGCAGGCGCAGGTTGTGCCCAAGACGCCCGGGACGGATAAAGCTGGTTCAGGCTGCGCCCGACCATGAGCGTGATGAGTCGGGCGGCGTCGAAGTCGGTGCGCGGTCCGTGCCCCACCAGCGCCCCGTCGCGGAGCACCGCCACCAGATCGCTCAGCCGGAGCACGTCTTCGAGCGTGTGGGAGATGTAGATCATCGTCAGCCCCCGGGCGCGCAGACGGCTCATCAGCTCGAAGAACTGACGGGTCTCGCGGTCGCTGAGCGAGGTGGTGGGCTCGTCGAAGATGATCAGGCGCGGCTCGAGGCTCAGCGCGCGGGCGATTTCCACCAGTTGCCGCTCGCCGGCAGAGAGCCGTTCGACCGGCGTCTCCGGTGCCGCCTCCAGCCCGACTTCCCGCAACCAGCGCCTCGTCTGCGCGGCCAGCTCACGGCGCCGGATCCACGGCAGGCGTCCGCGGCGCGGAAGCCGGGTCAGGAACAGGTTCTCGGCGATGCTCAGGTTGGGGAACAGGTTCAGCTCCTGATGGACAAAGGCGATGCCGGCGGCGGCCGCTTCCGCGGGGCCGGCGGGTGCGAAGGGTCGGCCGTCCCAGATCAGCCGGCCGGTGTCGGGCCGGAGATTGCCGCCGAGGATGTTCATCAGGGTGGACTTGCCGGCGCCGTTTTCGCCCACCAGACCGAGCGTCGTGCCGGTTTCCACCGCCAGCGTGACGTCGCGCAAGACCGGCACGCCGGCGAAGCGTTTGGTGATGCCTTCAAACTGGAGCAGCGCGCTCATGCCTCGGCTTCGAGCAAACGACGGCGGGTAGCGTCGAGCAATGCGGCGGCCAGCACCACCGCGCCCTTGACCATCGTGATGGTGAAGAACGAGCAGTTGAGCAGGTTCAGACTGTTGTCGAGCAGCTTGATGAACGCCACCCCGGCCAGCGTCCAGAGCACCTTGCCGCGCCCGCCAAAAAGGCTGGTGCCGCCGATCACGGTGGCGGCGATGACGTCCAGCAACAGCCGCTGGCCCAGCAGCGGGGAGGCGGTTTCGGCCTGCCCCGTGTAGAGCACCGCCGCCGCCGCGGCGAGCAGGCCGCTGAGCACATACGCGGCCAGCGTGACGCCCGTCACCGGCACGCCACTGATGTGGGCCATTCGGGCGTTGTGACCGATGGCGTAAAGCCAGCGGCCCAGGAGCGTGCGGTTCAGCAGCAGGTGCGCCCCGCCGGCCAGCGCGACGGCAATCATCGCCGCCAGCGCCAAGTGGCCGCCCAGCGCGTTGAAGGCGGGCGGCAGGTTGTAAATCGTCTCCGAGCGCGTCAGCCAAATGGCCAGGCCACTCCCGGCCATCATGGTGGTGAGCGTGACCATGAACGGTGGCATCCGCAGCACGGCCACCGCAAGGCCGTTAAACGCGCCGAACACCACGCCCACGGCCAACATCAGCAGGACACCCGCCGGCGCCGCCCAGGGACTGCCCGCCAGCCAGCCGGTGTCGCCGTTCATGGCCAGGCCGCCGACCACACTGGCCACGGCCATGATGGAACAGGCCGAGAGGTCAATGCCGGCGGTGATCAGTACCAGCGTTTGCCCGCAGGCCAGGATCAGCAACGGCAGCAGCGTGAGCAGCAGGTTGACCAGGTTTTGTCGGCTGGCCAGGTCGGGGGTGAAGGGGAGCAGGGCGACAAAGCTGGCCAGCACGAGCCAGAGGACCAGATATTCGGAATCGAGGGCGCGGCGGAGCATGGGAACTATTGTTCCTGGTTCTTGGTTCTTTGTTCCTGGTTCTTGGTTGCTTGCGGGGCGGTCACAGACGTGCTGGGGAAGCGGCCGATGGAGTTGAGGTAGGCGTTCAGGCGGGGTCCCAGTTCGCGGATCAAGGGCTTGAGCCGGTTGACTTCCGCGGCACTGAGCAGTTTCCGCTGATAGGCGCGGCGCAGCCAATGACGCGTTTCATTGAGCGATCCCCGTGCCGTGCGGACAAAGCGCTTGTTGTCCGCGTGGGAGCCACGTCCGCAGCCCTCCGCAATATTCGCTCCGATGCTATCGGCAGCCCGGACGATTTGGATGCCGATGGTGTTCTTGGCAAAGCTCTCCCAGCCCATGACGAGGTTCCAGATTTCGTCGGCGATGCGCTCTGCCAAGCGATAAACCTCGAGGTTCTCGAAATCGGTGGAGGCCATAGGCGATCGAGTTTAGCGAGCAAGGCTCGTTGTCGTTGTTCTTTGTTCCTGGTTCCTGGTTCCTTGCGGCCCCGGCACAGAGCCGGTCGTATCGGCCTGACACTGGGAACAAAGAACCAAGAACAAGGAACCACGAACTACTTTTTCGCCCCCCACATCCTTGGCGCTTTCTCCTGCAGGTTGCCGGCGTGGATGACAAAGCCCCGGTCCAATATGGTCGCCGGGAGGGCCTTGCCGGCACGAGCGTCCAGCACGGCCTGGATGCTGGCTTCGACCTCGAAGAACACGTCCTGTACGCCGGTGGCGTCCAGGTAACCGTCCACCAGCATCTGATACGCGGTGGCGTCGCCGTCGAAGCCCGCCAGCAGCACGTGGCCCGGTTCACCGCGTTTGTGCCATTTGCCGGCGTTGCGCAGGGCGGACGCGATGGCCGGCAGGTGCAGGTCCGAGGGCGTGAAGATCAGGCGGATGTCCGGATGCTTTTGCAGGGCGTTGACCACGCCGGCGTAAGCCTTTTCGTTGTTCCACTCGGTGGGCACGCGCGCCACGACTTCGATGACGTCGGTCGCGTTCGACACGGCGGCATCGAAGCCGTCGCGCCGGCCAATGGCGTTGATGTCGCCGAGGTCGCCGATCAAGTGCAGCGCCTTGTGTTGGCCGCCGGCCTTGCGCGCTTGGGCCACCAGAAAGGCCACCGTGTCGCGGGCCAGGGTGAAATTGTCGGCCACCACGGCCACAGATCGGGCATCGCTCTCGGCGGCCGGGCGGTTGAACATCACGATCGGGATGTTGGCCGCGTTGGCCGCTTTGATGACCGGGATGCAGGCGCGGGCGTCTTTGGGCACCATGATGATGCCGTCCACCTTGCGGGTGATGAAGTTGCGGACCTGTTCGATCTGGCGGTTGGCGTCGCCGTCGGCCACGGCCTGAAGCATCCGGATGTTGCGCCGGGCCAGCTCGGTCTCGAAGGCCTTGAGCGCGGCCACCCAAAACTCGGTCTGCAGCGTCTCGAACGAGACACCAATGGTTTGCACGGCCGCGGGCGCGCCGAGGTCGGAGCCGGGAGCGGAGGTTTCCCGTTTGCCGCAGCCCGCGGGCAACAGCGCCAGCCCGAGCAACACCGTGCTGCCAATGATTGTCCGACTCCGGGTCGGACGTCGGTTGGTGGTCTTTTTCATGGTAGAACCCAACAGGAGTCTTGGACTAACCCAACAACGCCTTGCGCAAGATGCGTTGCGCGGCCATGGCATCGCCGCTCTGGAACACCGCCTCGAGTTCCTGCGAGGGCAGGCGTTCCGCCGCCGCCGACAGCGCCTCCAGCCAGGCGATGGACTCGCGCGCCACGGCCACTTTGTCCTTTTCGCGGAAGGCGAATACATCGAGCGAAAACCACCCGTCGTAGCCGGTGCGGTCCAGCCACCAGAAAAACTCCAGCCACTCCAGCGTGTGGACCGAGCCGGGGATCATGTCGTCGTCCCAGTAGCGGTAGTTGTCGTTGAGGTGCAGGTGAAAGAGCCGGTTGCCAAAGCGTTTCATCAGCGCCACGCACTCGGCCAGGGTCTCGTAACCCATGTTGGCATGGCCGGTGTCGAGGTTGATGCCGACGTTGGGCCGGTTGACCTCGTTGATCAGCAGGAGCGTCTTGGCGGTGTTGCTGACCAGGATGTGGGTGCGCGGCTCCTTGGGCTTGAACTCGACCGAGATTTTGACGTTGGGGTTGTGGTCGGCGCACTCAATCAGGCCTTCGATGATCCAGTCGTAGGCCTTGAGGTAATCCATCTGGAAGATGTAGTCCCAGCCGTCGTGACCGAACCAGGGACTGACGTGGTTGCAGCCGGTGCTGGCCGCCAGGTCCATCGCCACCTTCACCCGTTCGATGGCCTCGCGGCGGATGCCCGGATCGGTCGAGGCGAACGTGCCCCAGCCCCACTTGGGATTGGCCCAGATTTCCGGGATGACCCCGGCCAGTTGAAAGCCCGCGTCGGCGATCTGTTTGACGCGGGCGTGCATGTTTTCGTCGTTGATGTGCCAGCCGCCGATGACCTCGATGCCGGTGATGCTCGGGACCTGGCGGGCGTCTTCCAGCATCTGGTCAAAGTCGCGCTGGGGCGTATAGCCCTGGAGCACGTAGCGGTCGGCGCACGAGCCGAAGACGACGGCGATGGCGGCGTATTTGCGTTTCATGGGGAGGTATTGGCGTTAGGGTTTTCGGGGAACGGATTACGGAGTTTGTTGGTGCCGAGTGCCTGGTTCACCCGAGCCAGGCTGCGGCGAAAGCGATGACCAGCGCGGAGCAGGTAGTTCACGTAAAGGCTCTCCAGCACGGCCAATTGGGCCAGGCGCTTCGAGCCAATCTCGCCGTTGACGTGTTCCTGAAACACGGCGGTCAACAACACCACATCCGCCAGGCGCGCCAGCGTCGAGCGTGGGAAATTCGTCAGCCCCAGCACGGTGATGCGCCGCGCGCGCGCCTGCCGGACTGCGGCAATGAGTGGCGTGCTCTCGCCGGTGTAGGAAATGGCCGTGAGCACGTCGCCGGGCTCGAGCTGGGTGTTGACGATGATGAATTCCAGGTCCGGATCCTCGGCCGTGAAGCAGGGCACGCCCAGCCGGAGGAACTTGTGATAGGTCTCGCGCGCCACCACGCCGGCGTTGCCCAGGCCGAAAAACGCCAGCCGCGGCGCGGCACACAGGGCCTCGACGGCGCGTTGGTAAGCCGTCCAGTCCACGGCCTCCAACGAATCGGTCAGCGCCTGAATCGAGTTGGCGAAGACCTTGCGGGCCACGGCTTCCGGGGTGTCGCCCGGGGCGATGTCGCCGTAGGTGGGCAAGGGCTCGAACTCGGCAAAGTCGCGTCGCAACTCCGGGAAGCCCTCGTACCCCAGCTTGCGCGCCAGCCGCACCACCGTGGCCTCGCTGCACCCGGCACGCGCGGCGAACTCCACGATACCCAGCTCCGCCACGTCGTCTGGATGGGCCACCAGGAATTCCGCCGCCCGACGCTCCGCGCGCTTGAGGGTGTGCCGGATGGCTTTGAGCTTGATCAGGCACCGGTGCGGGACACGCTCGAGGGCAGCGGCGAGCAATCCGTTGTCGTCGGCGCGGGCGGCGCTTGGGGCGATCTTCCGACGGGGCATGGCTCAAAAGCGTGGGTTCAACGGCCGCAGGGCGGCAGCCAACTGTTCGTAGAGCGCGGCGCGCTCCCGGTAATGCGCGGCCCGATTCGGCGACGGCACATACTCGCGGTCCGGCACCACGGTCGCGGCCACGGCCTCATCCAACGCGCGGTAAACCCCGATCGCCGTCCCGGCCAGCAGGGCCGCACCCAGGCAGGCCGCCTCGTGGCAGCGCAAGGTGCGGATGGGCCGGTCCAGCACGTCGGCCTTGAGCTGAAGCCACCGGGCTGATTTGGCGCCGCCGCCCACGGCCACCAGCTCGGTCACGTGCAGACCGGCCGACTGCCAGGCTTCCAGGTTTGCGCGCAGTTCGAAGCACAAGCCTTCCAGCAACGCCTTGGCCACCTCGTGCCGGGTGGTGCCCAGCGTCAAACCGGCAATCACTCCGCGCGCCGTCAGGTCGCAGGTGGGCGTGCCGCGACCGGTGAAATGCGGCAGCACCAGCACCGGCGCCGGCTCAACCGGCAGGTGCTCGTCAATGACCGTGTAGGGGTCCAGCCCGCGGGCTTGCGCCTCGGCCAACTCGGCTGCGCCGAACTGATCGCGCCACCACCGCAGCGCGATGCCGCCGCTGTGGTTGAGGCCGAACGTGAAGAACATCCCGTCCTTCACATGCCGGTAACACGGGTAGAAGCCGTCGAACATCGCCCGGCTCAGCACCGGTCGGTCGAAGGCCGTGGACAACACCTCGGCCGTGCCGGTCGAGACCACGCCCCGGCCCGGCCGCACCACGCCGGCACCCAGCGCCGCGCAGGTCTGGTCGTGGCCGCCGGTCACCAGCGCCAGGTCGCGGCGCAGACCCAGTTCATTCGCCAGGGCCGGGCGCAGCGTGCCCACCACTTGGCCGGAGGGCACCACGCGCGACCACAGGTCCGCGCGCAGCCCCAGCCGTTCGTGGATTTCGCGGCTCCACTCGCCTGCGGCCAGGTCAAGAGCCATCGTGCGCGAGGCCATGGTCCAATCCATCACCGCGTCGGCGCCGAGCTTGCCCAGGATGAAGTCCGCGTAGGTGACGATCTTCCAGGCCTGTTCAAACACCGCCGGGGCCAGCTCGCGCAGCAACAGCACCTTGGTGAGCGAGTTGATTGGGTGCGGCCGCATGCCGGTGCGCTGGAACAACTCGAACTCGCCGAACAGCTCGGCACAACGGCGGGCCTGGGGCGCCGAGCGATAGTCCATCCCCAAGATCGCCGGATGCAGCGCCCGAAATTCCCGGTCCACCGGAATGATCGCGTCGCCCTGAACCGAAACGCTCAACGCCCGCGCGTCCCGCGCGCCGCTGGTGGCTACGGCCTCGCGCAGGGCATCTTTGGCCAAAGCCCAAACCTGCTCGGCGTCTTGCTCGGCCTTGGCCGGGGCGTCGCAGACCACGCCGTATTCGCGGAAGGCGCGGGCGCGCATCCGGCCGTCGGGGTCGAACACGACCGCTTTGCAACCGGTGGTGCCGAGGTCAAGGCCGGTCAGGGGCATGGTGGGTTGGTCGTGGCTAGTGGTTCGTTGTTCGTTGTTCCTGGTTCTTGGTTCTTGGTTCTTGGCGGTTCGCTAGAGGACCTCGCGGGGACGGGTCAAAGCAGACCTGGTCTTGTTCGCGGCGGAGGCGGGCCAGCAGGGTGTCGGGCACGGACTCGACGTCGTCGTAACGGATCGGTTGGCCGCACGGCACGGCGCGCCGGAGCACGCAACCCTTGGCCAGGCCCAAGGGCAACAGGTTTTCGGCGCGAGCCGCTTCGACCGTGTCAATCGAGCCGCGGTAGCAATACTCGCCGATGGCGTCGAGGGTTTCCCCGGCCCGCAGGTCGCGCTTGGCAATGGCGAGGCACTCGGCCACCGGACGCGGCAGCGGATGGCCACTGGACTCGCCGTAGATCACCGCCTGGGCGCAGGTCAACGGCACTTCGATGCTGCACAGATGGTAGGGGCGAAACAGCAGGTAGTTCGGCCCGGTGCCCATGTCGCGCTGGATGAGACCGTGCTTGAGCCGGGGCTGGTCGGTCGTGAACACCACAAACACGCCCGGATGCACCCCAATGGCAAAGTCCACCGCGCCTTTGCGGTTCAGCACGCCGCCGTCGGCGCGGGGGCAAAACACCTTGTGCAACGTGTCGCGCGTGGCCCGGGCGCCGTGCATGCCGCGCACGTCCGGGACCAGGCCGGTGGCGTTGGCCACACTGCACATCTCAACGGCGGTCTTCGAGCCATCCACAAACTCGCACAGCATCCGGGCGCTCATGTCGCGGACCCGGGCTTTCTCGGCCAGGGCGTCGGGCGTGGCGGTGATGTCCAGCGGGTTGTTCTTGCCCTTGCCGCCGCAGACCACTTCGAAGCCGAGCGCGGTGGCGAACCGGTAAAGCTCCAAAATCGCTGCCGGTTCGTCGCCGGCGGCCAGGGTATAGACCACGCCCGCCGCTTCGGCCTTGCGGCCGAGGATGGGGCCGATGGTGACGTTGCATTCAACGTTCATCATCACGATGTGCTTGCGGGCAGCGATGGCCTCCAACGCAATGGCTGCGCCCACTTCCGGCACGCCGGTGGCGTCCACCACG
>CALJWR010000297.1 GCA_937976685.1 uncultured Verrucomicrobiae bacterium | reverse complement strand
AGTTCCTGACCCATCACGAGCAAGTCAAGGTCGAGTGCCTCAACGAAAGCCCGCAACATCCCTCCACGGTTCACTTGGGCGAGAAGTACGCGGTTTACGACGAGATCTACCTGTTCAAGAACTTCAAGCGGGAGGAGGTCCATGGCTTGCTGACCCTCCACACCCACCCGAACAAGGGCTACCCCGGTGATTTCCCGGTGTCGTGGTGCAAGGAGTACGGCCAGGGACGGGTCTTCTACACCTCGCTCGGTCACCGCGAGGATGTTTGGGACGCGGACTGGACGGACGGGAATGGCCGGCGGGCCAACGATCCCGAAGTCAGCAAGGCCTATCAGCAGCATATCTTGGGCGGCATCGAGTGGGCGTTGGGCCTCAAGCCCGGTGACGGCAAGCCTCGGGACCTGACCTACAAGGTCAGCGCGGAGGAAGCGGCGGCCGGTTTCCGACCGCTCTTCAACGGCACCGATCTGACGGGCTGGCGATACCGGAACCCGAATGGCCCCAAGTCTTGGAGCGCCCAGAATGGGATGCTGGTGAACACCCTGCCGGGCAAGGACGACCACGGCACGGACCTGGTGACCGAGGAGAAGTTCAAGAACTTCATCGTTCGTTACGAATACTTGGTGCCGAAAGGGGCCAACAGTGGCTTCTACCTGCGGGGCCGGCACGAGATCCAGATCCTCGACGACGGCGACGCCGGTCCTTCCCTCACGAGCAACGGCTCTTTCTACAACCACACCGCGCCAGCCAAACCGGCTTCCCGCAAGGCGGGCGAGTGGCAGACCGTTGAGGCCACGCTCATCGGGGACAAGGCCACCGTGATTCTTAACGGTGTCAAGATCATGGACAACGTCACCATTGATCGGCCTACGGGCGGCGAACTGGACAACCGGGTGAACGAGCCCGGTCCTTTTCTGCTCCAAGGCGATCACGGGGCGGTGGCGTTTCGCAACTTGCGCGTCAAAGCGCTACCTTGAACCGGTTGGAACGGTGCCTGCTTGGTTTTGCACGGCCGGCGCTGGTGTTAGGTTGATCTGACGTTCCCGGCCGGCAAGATTACGTTTGCAAATCGGCGTCTGAATCCACGAAATCTGCGTCGCCGCGAGCGCGGTCCGGGGTGCCCTGCGGTCCCGCGATGGCGGTGGGCGATCAATGACTACTATGAACATGGACCAATCGGAACTGAACCGTCGCGACTTCCTCGCCGGTGGCTCCTTCGCCACCGTCATGATGCTCATGGGAGGCATTCCGTTGCGCGCGGCAGAGGAAACCAAGCCGGATACCACCGGCGGCACCAACTACAAGGGCGAAGCCACGCCGGTCAATGTGGGCATCATCGGCTGCGGCCTTTGGGCGCGTGAAATCATCCGGACCCTGGCCCTGATCCCGCATGGCCCGGTGGCGGCGCTGGCGGATCCGTATCCGGCTTATTTGCGACGAGCCGGCGACCTGGCGCCGAACGCTCAACGCTACAAGACCCACACGGAACTGCTGGCGGACCCGAAGGTCCAGGCGGTGATCATCGCCACGCCCACCCACCAGCACAAGGACCTCGTGATCGAGGCTCTGAAGGCGGGCAAGCATGTCTATTGCGAAGCCCCCCTGGCGCACACCGTCGAGGATGCCCGTGCCATCGCCCGGGCGGCCAAGGAGCGTCCAAAGCTGAATTTTCAGGCCGGCCTTCAGGCTCGTGCCGACCTGCAGATCGCCAATCTCCACAAGTGGCGCATTCAACCCGCCGTCTGGGGCAAGCCGCTCACGGCGCGACAGCAGTGGAACAAGAAGCAGAGCTGGCGGCTCGCTTCGCCCAACCCTGAGCGCGAGGCGGAAATCAACTGGCGTTTGGACAAGGCGGTTTCAACCGGCCTCGCCGGCGAGATCGGGGTGCATCAGTTGGATGTCACGAACTGGTTTTTCGGAAGCCTCCCCACCGCCATTACCGGCTTCGGGTCCGTGCTCCAGTGGAAGGACGGTCGCGAGGTCCCGGACACCGTCCGCGTCGTCTGCGAGTACCCCGGCGGTCTCACCGGGATTTTCGAGTCCACCATCGCCAACTCCTTCGAGGGCGAACTGGCGATCTTCCTGGGCAGCGACGGCGCGATCATGTTGCGCGAACGCAAGGCGTGGCTCTTCAAGGAGGCCGACGCGCCCGTTCTGGGTTGGGAAGTGTATTCCAAACGCGAGGAGTTCTACCGTGAAAGCGGCCTCACCATGGGCGCCGGCGGAACCAAGCAGACGACCCACACCGAGGACCGGTTTGCGCCGGCTGATCCCAAGAGTCCGTTGCAATACTCCCTCGACGCCTTCCTCATCAATTCCCACAACCTCGAAGCCGGTGTAAAGGACTTCACCGAAATCTACGGTGACGACGAGTCGCAACTGCTCGAATACCTCAAAGACCAGGAGAAGAATCGTCAACCGGCGGCGGGGTGGAAAGAGGGCTTGGCCGCCACCGTGACCGCAATCAAGGCGAATCAGGCGATCGTCACCGGCCGCCGGGTCGAGTTGTCCCCGGCTGACTTCGAAGCCTGACGGCGCGCTCTTGAATGTCCCCGATTTGATCCCAATCCAATCAGTACATGACTATGAAACTGAACTCGCACAACTGGACCCTGAACCTCGCCGCCGCCCTCGCTCTTGTGTGGGCCGCCCAGGGCGCCGATACCATCCGTTACACCGCGCAGCCTCAAGGCTCGAAGGTGACCATGGACGGCACTTCCACGATTCATGACTGGACCGTCGAGGGCAAGATCATCGGTGGATTCTTTGAAGCCGCCGCCGCTTGGGAAACGGACAAGTCTCTCAAGACGGCCATGACGCCCCCGCCCAAGGCCGAGGTCACCATTCCCATCCGCACCCTCAAGAGCGGCAAGGAACGCATGGACGAAATCATGCAGGAGGCGATGAAGGCGAAGGAGAACCCCCTGATCCGCTTCAAGCTTGCGGAGATGAAGATCAAGGGCGACGTGCCCGCCTCGGGTACACCGGTGAAGTTCGACACCAAGGGTGAACTGACCGTGTCCGGCGTTACCAAGCCATGCGACATGGAGGTCACGATGGATCGCCTCGAAGAGGGCAAGTTGAAATTCAGCGCCACCAAGGAACTCAAGATGACCGATTTCGGCATCGCTCCGCCCAACCCGAACATCGGCGGCGTGGGCATCAAGACCGGTGACGAGATCATCATCAAGTTCGAGTGGGTCGTCGCGGCGAAGAAGTCCTGACCCTCCGGCGCCATCTGGAATTCGCGAAACGCGGCCGGACTCGGCCGCGTTCCTGTTTCCCGCCGGGATTTGCCGCAGCCAGTGGGGCAGCAAGGTATCCCAGTGGAGTCACCCACCCGGCGGAACCACCCCGAAGCCACGTTGCCAATGAGGCGGTTGCCGGGCTGCCCGGCTCAACGCCCGCACTGCCCGCGGGCGATGTCGTGGCTCCGGCCCTCCAACCATTGGCGGGCCTTTTCGTAGCTTTTACGCTGAAGAAAGTGCCGGAGTTCGGAATCGCCACCGGCCGGAAGTTGCGCTGCCAGTTCGTCCAGTCGCGCGAACAATGGACGCAGGTCGGGCTTCGGATTCGCCGTCAACATGGAACGCGCGGCCGCTTCCACCTCGCGCAACGTCGTCAGGATTTCGGCTTCGACTTTGGTCATCGCCGGATCATAGCACCGGTTACGCGTCTGTCCGCAGTTTCAGAGGCCGTGCCACGCAGTCCTGCAGGTCAACCCGCGCGACGATTCTCGTCTTTCGTCGGCGCAGCCGGCTTCTCCCTCGCCTGGCGCCACGCGGGCCCTGCCGCCCGTGTTGCTGGGCCTTTAGCGAGGTGGAGGCCACTTTCGGGATGAATACCGGAACGAACATCGGGTGAGCCGGCCGGGCGCCGGGTTTTCTGTTCCATGAGCAGTTGGATGCCGCGTCGTATGAAAGGGAGGCCCAGACCAGCCAGGGGCCAAGCTGGGCACCGATCCAGCAACACGGCGCGTGGGCGGGCGGGAAGGTGGCTCTACCCGGTGGCGGCGGCCCAGACTTTCCGCTGTCAGGCGGGTGAGAGCCGGTGGGTGGCTTTGGGGCAGAGGAAAACCTTCGAGCGCCCGGACTCCCTGCTCCGGATGCGAGGCACCGCCTGTGCGAGCCGGCTCAGGGGGAAGCGGCAGACCGCGGTCACTTCGCCCAGCATCAACGCCTTGAAGCTGTGGGTCAGCGGAACGGCACCGGGACTGACCAAACGCCGCCGCAACCACTGCCGCGGCAGTCGTCCGACCAAGCCCCGGTGCGGGAGAAGGGCAGGGGGACTAATCAGCCCATCGGAGGGCGTGACAGCGCAGAGGGAGGGGTAAGTTTGACTCTAGTTTTTCCGAGAAGAAGACGGCTGATTGTCAGCGTCGCTTCGTTTCTTCCCGTCTCTGTGGTTTTCGGTTCGCCCCCATTCTGCTTCCGACCCGGTGAGCGGCAGGACCTCTCTGAATCTGAGGTTTTCGAGCCTCTTACACTTCCCCCACCAGCCAACCGTCAAAGGGCAGCATCAACGCCCCCTTTCGGTCACATTCGGGGTAGCTTGCCCGTCCCCGTGTCTCAGGTCCGCCCGGACGTTGGCCACAGGACATTTTGGCCGAGCCAGCGACACACTTCCTCGAGGTGCCGGGCGTCCTCCACATCGAATGCGGCCGGGGTATCCGAATCCACGTCCAGCACCGCCCGAAGCCTCCCGGAGCGGTCCAGCACCGGCACCACGATTTCTGACCGCGTGGAACTGGCGCAGGCAAGGTGGTAGGGCACCAGGGTCACGTCCGGCACCACCTGAGTGGCCGCCTCGCGGGCGCACTTGCCGCACACGCCCCGCTCGAAAGGGATCGTCAAGCACCCGTGACTGCCTTGGTAAGGGCCGACCTTGAGCAAGCCGGGCGCAACCACCCGGTAGAACCCGGTCCAGTCAAAATGATCCAGTTCATGGTGCAGCTCAGCCACCACCGTGGCCATGACGGCGATTTCATCCGTCTCGCCCTCGATCAGGGACCGGATCCGGCCCAGAGCTGCCACGTACGCTGCTTCTTTGGCAATGGCATTCACGGGGTGTCGCTGGGGCCACCGCCCTCCAGAATCGCCACGGCACAGGCGTAGTTTTGAGTGTGGCTCAGACTCAGGTGGACGACCTGCCCGCCGCGGGCGGCCAGGAGCCGGTTCCCTTTGTCGTGGAGAATGACAAACGGCTGGCCGGATGGGTGACGACCGACCTCGAGGTCGAGCCAGCCCAGTTCCGCGCCGATGCCGGTCCCGAACGCTTTGGAGATCGCCTCCTTGGCGGCGAAGCGTGCTGCCAGGTGCAGGGCGGGCAGGCTGTGGGTCAGGCAGTAGGTGATTTCCGGCGGTCGGAGAATCCGGTTCAGGAAGCGATCCCCGAAGCGTTCGTGTGCGGAGCGGATGCGCTCGACCTCGATGATGTCCGTCCCGACCCCGAGAATCATCCGTCCTGGTATTCCTCCATCAGCAGCAGCATCTCTTTCACGGCCTCCGTCAGGCCGGTCAGGACGGCCCGGCTGATGATGCTGTGGCCGATGTTCAACTCGACGAGGTGCGGCACGCGACGGAGGAAGGGAAGATTCTGGTAATTCAGGCCGTGACCGGCATTGACGCGCAGGCCGGCCTGATGCGCCGCCCGCGCGGCCGCCGCGAGCCGTTCCAGCTCTTCATCGCGTGCCGACGGGTCGAGGAAGTGCTCGGCAAACTGGCCGGTGTGGAGTTCGACGAACTGGGTGCCCGTTTGCACCGCGGCTTCCACTTGGGTGAGGTCAGGGGCGATGAACAGGCTGGTCTCGATGCCGGCGTCGTTCATCCGGCGGCGCGTCTCCGTGATCGCCTCCAAATGCCCCGCCACGTCCAGGCCGCCTTCGGTGGTGACTTCCTCCCGCCGTTCCGGCACCAGGCAGACGATGTCAGGTTTGAGGCTTAGGGCGATGGCAATGATCTCCGGCACATTGGCCATTTCGAGGTTGAGCCGGGTGGTGACGACCTCGCGCAGCCGCTTGACGTCGCGGTCCTGAATGTGGCGCCGGTCCTCGCGCAAGTGGGCAGTGATGCCGTGGCAGCCCGCCGCTTCGCAGAGGCGGGCCGCTTCCACCGGATCGGGTTCCCCGTGGCCGCGTCCCCGATAGCGGGCTTCGCGAAGGGTGGCGACGTGATCAATGTTGATGCCAAGCCTGAGCATGGGACCTCCGGGGGATCAGCGAGGAACGGGCGGAGCCACCGGCCGGCGCGACTGGATCGCCGGCGGTTCGCTGCGGCCGGGAAAGGCGGGGTCGTCCAGCCATTGCGCCAGCGCGAACAGCTCCAGCCCAGTGAACCCGGCCGACGACGAGCGCAACACGCGGAGTTCGGTCGGCGAGACCCGCGTCATCTCGGTCACGGTGTTGCCCAGGACGGCGGTGAGGTTGCCGTCATTAAGCCAGCGTTGCGAGAGACTGCTGGCGGGCGGTGATTCGTAACCGGAGACCATGCGGTAAAACGTGCCGGTCATGCGCCAGTCTTCGAGGCGGGCCTGGGTGATCTCCCAGTCGTAGTACATGAGGTTCGTCCGGCCAGTGACCTCGGCAAACAGCTCCGGCGGGGGCGGTGCCTGTTTGCCTTCGGTGGGCATCAACCCAGCGACCACAAAGCCCGGATCGGGGGCCGGGGTGACAAACGGCACCCAGATGGGCAGCCCGTACCAACTGACGCGGGCGAGGTTCGTGGCGTGGGCGATGTTCCCGGCGGTGATCTTGGGGAGCTGCTCGCGGGCCAGATCGGGCAACTTCGGAGTAATCTTCCGCAGCGTATTCGTGATGTCCGGCCACTCCCAAGCCAGATAGGTCTGAAAAGGAATCTGGGATTGCGCCCAGGCGAAGACCTGATTGGGCGCCGGGCTGACGTCCAACCGCTGATACCACGCCTGCTTCGCCAGCCATTTCCCGACACCTTGCAACGCGCTGAAGCCGACCAAAGGCTCGCGAATCGTGTTGGTCGGCATGCGCCACGCCTCGACTGGCGGCAGCACGGGTTCGCAGAATCGCAGCGCGCCTTCCATGCGGAGCCGCTCGCCGCGTCCCGCCCAGGCCAGATTGACGGATGGCCACGCCACGGTCGGCGGCAGGCCCAGGGTCGGTGCGAGGGTGGCCAGGTCCATTTCCAACTGCATCCAAGCCTCCGGCCGAATGCCGGGCGGACGGCCGTTCTTCTTGATCTCGGCGGCCAACGGCGGCAGGGAGGCGGCCCCGGCCTGCCCCAGCCCGAGCAGTACCCAGTCGTTGGCGACGATCCCAGCGGCCGGGCGGGCCAGCGCCCGACCGAGGCTCGCGGCATTTGTCATCCACCAGCTCGCGGCCGTGGGGCCGAGCCGCAACGCGAATACCCAGTCCGGGCGGCTGGCATTCGTGCCGCGGACTTCGACTAGGGATTCCACCCGCTGAAGCTCGTTGAACAGCAGACGGGGCAGCGTCGGCGAGGAATCGGGCGGATTCGTGGAGCCGGTCAGCGCCGCGGCCAACTTGTTCAAAGCCGCCTCCAGGAGCGCCTGGGAGTTGGTGTTGGCCAGCACCGCCCGCAGGGCGGTCGCGTCCTGGGTGGCCTTCAGGCTTGCCGTCCCGACGAAATGCCAGCGCGCCAGCACCGGCCCCGACGGAGCCTCCGACCCGCCATTGCCACCGCACCCCGCGAGCAATAAAGCGCCGACCGCAGCCAGCCGCACAAATCTCATAGCGGCGGCTGTGATAGCGGCAGAGCGGCCCGTCCTGCAAATCCAATCCGCGAGGGCGTTCCAGTGCTTCCAGGCACCGGGTTGGCTCCGCCGATCAGCCGCCCCCTTCATAGGCGGCGGCAAACAGCGCCGCAAAGTCCGTTTCCGTTACGGGCCGGGGGTTGAACTGTGCCGTCCACTGTCGCGCGGCCTCGGCGGCCAGCGCGGGAAGCCTCGCCCGCTCCACGCCGCATGCCTCCAAGGTTCGGGCGAAGCCCCCGCCCACCAGGAAGCGTTCGATCGTCTCGGCCAGGGCGGACACGGCGGCCGCCTCAGGCACGTCGGCGGACACCAGCCCGGCGGCGCGTGAAAGCTCCGCATAGATCGCGCTGGCGGTGGTGTCCCCGGCGGCGTTGAACCGGATGACATGCGGCAGCATGACGGCCACCGCGTGGCCGTGGGTCAGGTCAAACCGCGCGGTCAGGGGGTTGGCGCAAGAGTGCGCCGCGCCGAGCATGGAGTTCTCGATGGCGGTCCCGGCGAACGCCGCGCCCAACTGCATCCCGGCCCGCGCGGGCAGATCGCCCGGAGCGGCCAGAACGCGCGGAAAGGCGGCGACCAGGCGCCGAAACGCCTCGCGCGAATACATCGCGGAGATCGGGTTGCGCCGGCGCGTGACGGCGGTTTCGACGGCGTGGGTGATGGCGTCCAGCCCCGTGCAAGCGGTGACCCGCGGCGGTTGGGAGACCGTCAAGGTGGGATCGAGGAGGGCCACTCGCGCGGCGGCCTTGGGATCGAGGCAGGCCATCTTCTGGTGCGTTTGCTCGTCCGCGATCAGGGCGGCGCACTGGCATTCGCTGCCGGTGCCGGCGGTGGTGGGGACGGCGATGAGCGGCAGCATGGCTTTGGTCGCCCTGCCTGCGCCCCAATAGTCGCGCATCTCGCCGCCGTTGGTGAACAGGAAGTTGCCGCCCTTGGCAGTGTCCATCGAGCTGCCCCCTCCAAGGCCGACGATCGTGTCAGTCGAATGCTCGCGCAGGGCTGCGACGCACCGGGCAACGTCCAGGGTGGTGGGGTTTTCGCGCACGGCGTCAAAAACGGCGGTCGTCAAGCCGGCCGCTTCGAGCGAGCTTCGGGCGCGTTCGACGTGGCCGGCCTTCACGATGCCGGCATCGGTCACAATCAACACCCGTCGGCCGCCCAATTCGCGGGTCAATTCGCCCAACCGGTCCAGCGTACCCTCCCCAAAAACCAGCCGTGTGCGCGGCTGATGATCGAAGGGACCGATGCAGGCGGAATCCAAGGCGTCAGACATCATCGCGGTCAGGCTAGCCTTGGCCGAACGCTGGCGCCAGCCGGGTCGCCCTAAAATCTTCAGCGCCGGGCGAATTTGCCGCCCGCCGCCGGAGTCAGAACTGTCGGTTGATCACCGACAACGCATGAGCCATACCCGCCTGTTTGCCGCCGCCGTTCTCATTTTTGCCGGTGCTCTGCCCCTCGTCGCCGCCGACTGGCATGTCGCGCCCACTGGCGACGACGAGCATGACGGCCTGTCCGCCGGGCGTCCTATGCGGACCTTGTCGGCGGCGCTGCGGTCCAGTGCGCTGCGGCAAGATCCCGTCGCGTCCACGATCTGGGTTCACGACGGCGTGCATGAAGACGTGGCGGTCGAACTCGGTCCGGGACATTCCGGACTGACCATCAAGGCTGCGCCGGGCGCGAAACCGGTTTTGCTGGGCGGGCGGAGGGTCCGTGGCTGGGAGCGGGAGGACGAGAAGTTTTGGTCCGCCCCCTGGCCCCTGGCCGACGGCGAAAAGCAGGTCGCGCCGCGGATGCTGGTGGTCAACGGGCGGCTTTGTCCGCGCGCGCGGTTGCCCGAGCGCGACGCGTTGCCGCACCTCACCATCTTCGACGTGCCGTGGATGAGCAGCACCGGCGGTGGCTGGCAGCGCAAACCGACCGCCGAGGAACTCACGACGCTTCACTACGCCCCGGGACTCCTGCCGGTGAATCTTCAGATTCGCGACGCCGAGGTCACGGTCTTCCACATGTGGGACGAGTCAGTGGTCGGCGTGGCCGATCACGACCCGGCAGCGGGCGTACTGCGTTTCCGTTGCGAGAGCGGGCATCCGCCCGGCGCCTTCGGGGTCAGGAAGTTCGTGATCTGGAACACCCGCGAGGGCATGACGCGGCCGGGGCAGTGGTTTCACGATCGCGCGCGGGGCCGGTTGGTCTATTGGCCGCTGCCGGGGGAAAAACCTGAGGACATCGAAGCGTACGCGCCCACCGGGACGACCATCCTCCGCCTCCGGGGGAACCGTGAGGAGCCGGTGCGACGGATCACCGTGGAGGGCCTGGAGTTCTCGGTCACCTCGGTGCCCCTGAAGGCCGCTGGGTTTGCGGCGGAGGCGTTCGACGGCGCGGTTTCCCTGGAGTTCTCTGAAGAGTGCGTGTTCCGCGGGCTGACAGTGCGACGCGTCGCGGGTCATGGCATCAAGACGGGCCGCAATGTCAGCGGAACGGTCGTGGAGGGTTGCGAAGTCGCGGAGTGCGGCGCGGGCGGGCTGTACGTTGGCGGGCGGCGGGCGCGCATTCACAACAATCACGTTCACGGCATCGGACGGTTCTATCCCAGCGCGGTGGGCATCTACCGGGGCGGCCAGGATTGCGAGGTGAGCCACAATGAGGTTCACGACACCTCGTACTCGGCGATCAACTACGGCGGCCGCGGCAACCGCGTCGAGTACAACCTCCTCTACGACTGCATGAAGCTGCTTCACGACGGCGCGGCCATCTACCTGTTTGCGGCCGACCGCTGCGTCTTGCGCGGGAACGTGGCGCGCGACATCACCGACCGCGGCGGTTACCCCGTGAGCGCCTACTACCTCGACGAGCGCAGCACCAACTGCGTGGTCGAGGAGAATCTCGCCCTGCGGGTTTCCTGGCCTGCGCACAACCACATGGCCACGAACAACGTCATCCGCCGCAACGTGTTCATCAGCGACGGCGACCTGAAACTCACGTGGCTGCGCAGCCGCGAGTTCACGATGGCGGAGAACGTCCTGTACGCCGCCGGCAAGATCCGGCTCGAAGGCGTCAACGGCGTGACGAACTGGTCGCGCAACCTTTTCTTCAGCGGCGCCGATGAGATTGCGCAGATCGAACTGCGGAACTACTCGGGCGTGAAGACGTTCGAAGGCGCGCCGGCCGACTCGGTGGTCGGCGATCCGCTGTTTGTTGACTGGCCGAACGCCGACGTGCGGTTCCGACCCGGCTCGCCGGCGTTGAAGCTGGGACTGCCCCAACCGGACTTTCGCCGCGCGGGTCGGCTGCGCGAGCCATGAGCGCCGGCACGCCATCCCAGCTTCTCGCGCGACGACGCCGGATCATCGGCTTCGCCCTGCGATCCGCCGGCGGCAGCAAGCCCCGGTCCGCGGCGTTCGCTTTTCTGTGTCGGTCGGATTTCGGAATTCGGTTCCCTCATTGCTTATGAAACGCCTGCTTGCCATCTCTGTCGCCGCGACGCTGACCGCCTTTGCGGCCGAACCCACCGCTCCCGTCACCATCACCGCCGGTTCCGATTGGATCCCGCTCAAACCCGAGTTGGAGATTGAAGCCGGATCGGCGCTCGACTTTTCGGGGATGGGTTTTGCGGACGCGCCGGCCGGCCGACACGGCCGCGTCATCGTCAACGCGAAGGGCCAGTTCGCTTTCGCGAATTCGCCCGGGATCGCCCGTCGCTTCTACGGGGTGAACCTGTGCTTCGGGGCCCACTACTTGTCGAAGACCGAGGCGGACCGACTGGCCGAGCGCCTGGTGCGCCTTGGCTACAACGCCCTGCGGATTCATCATTACGAGCGCGACCTCACCCAGGGCCAGCGGCCGACGACGAGCCTCAACCCGGAAAAGCTCGAGCAGTTTGACTACCTCATGGCGGCGCTGATCCGCCGCGGCATCTACCTCACCACGGACCTGTTTGTCTCGCGCCCCGTGGCGTGGCGCGACCTCGGCATGGATCGCGATGGCGAGGTGCCGATGGACACCTTCAAAATCCTCGTGCCGGTCCACCCGGGCGCGTTCGAGAACTGGAAGCAGTTTGCCCGCGCGCTGTTGACGCACCGGAATCCCCACACCGGTCGCACCTATGCCGAGGAGCCGGCGCTGGCGTGGATTGCCATGATCAACGAGGGCAACTTCGGCAACTTCCTCAAGGACCTGCGTACGTTTCCGGAGTGGAAGCAGGCATGGAACCGGTGGTTGGCGGGCGCGTATCCCGATCGCGCGGCCCTCGCGGCGGTGTGGGGCAGCGAGCTCAAGGCGGATGAGAATCCCGCCGAGGGCTCCGTGGACCTGCCGACGAACATCTACGACAGCACCGTGCGCACGCGCGATTGCCTGCGGTTCTTCGCGGAGCGCGAGCGCGAGATGGTCACGCGGATGAAGACGTTTCTCCGCGATGAACTCGGCTGCCACGCTCTCGTCAGCAACGCGAACTCTTGGACCCGCTTCACCACCGACCAGGGCGCGCGAACGGTGTACGACTACGTGGATGACCACTTCTACGTGGACCATCCGCAGTTCCTCGAAACCCCCTGGCGCCTGCCCAGTCGCTGTCCCAACACCAGCCCCTTGGCGGAAGGCGCGACCGGCGGTCGCAACCTGAATTTTACCCGGCTCTTCGACCGGCCCTTCACGATCACCGAGTACAACTACTCGGGCCCGGGCCGCTTTCGCGGGGTCGGCGGCATTCTGACCGGGGCGATGGGGGCGTTGCAGGACTGGGGCGGCATCTGGCGCTTTGCCTACAGCCACAGCCGCGAGGCAATGTTTGCGCCGTCGCGGATCAACTACTTCGACATGGCCTGCGACCCGCTCGGTCAGGCGGCGGAGCGGGCCTCCATCTGCCTGTTCCTGCGCGGCGACCTGCAGCCCGCCCCCCGCTCGGTGGCGGTGGTCATGACGCCGGCCGACCTCGCCCACCCGCCCCGAAAAATTCCCGCCCTTGCCCCCAAGTGGCACTGGCTGGCCTGGGTGACCCGCGTGGGAACACGCGTGGCGCCCGACCCCGGCGCGCCGGCGCCGCACGACTTGATCCTGCCGCTGGGCTGGCACACGACCGCCAGCGAATACGGCTCCGCCAAAGTCCTCAACGCTGATCCGTACGCGATCGAAGATCCCGCCATCTGGAACGCAGTGAGACAGCGCGGCCTGGTGGCGCCCGGCAATCTCACGGAGCCGCCGCGCAAGATTTATCAGAGCGAGACGGGCGAGGTGTTGATTGACGGGGCGGGCGACCGGCTCGTGCTGGACACGCCGCGGACCGCCGGGGGGTACGCGCCGGCAGGCAGCGCGGTGACGGCCACGAAGGGTGGTGTCTCTGTCCGCGTGCGGGACAGCGACGCAACCGTCTGGGTGAGCGCGCTGGACGACCAGCCCATTCGTCGCAGCCAGCGCCTCCTGGTGACGCATCTCACGGACCTTCAGAACACCGACATCAAGTACGCCGAGCCGGAGCGGAAGACGCTGCTCGATTGGGGCCGGATGCCGCACCTCGTCCGCAGTGGCCGGGCGGAGGTCAGCATCACCCTGACCGCGCCCGAGCGATATGGCGTGTGGGCACTCGCGCCCAGCGGCCGACGTCTGGCGGAAGTGCCCGCAGTCACGAGCGGCGGCCAGTTGACCTTCACGGCCGACGTGGCCGGCGACGCGCCCAACGGCGCGCGGATGTTGTACGAAGTGGCCGTGAAATGAGCGGCTTTCCCGGGTTCCTTGCCCGTCTCCGCGAAGATCGCTAGGGTTGCGTCATGAGATGGCGTTGGCCAGACCAGTTCCCCGAAGCGACCCGCCTCGGCGCATTCGGCCTGCTGCTGCTCCTGGGAGCAGCGTTCGTCGGCTGGGTGGTCGTGCCCCGCGCGCCTGCCCGGCCCGCGCCGTGGCTCGCGCCCGATGGCCAGCCCGTGACTTACGTGGGTCACATCCGCCCGCTCTTCGAAAAGTACTGCGGCGATTGCCACATTGACACTGTCAAGGGCGGCCTTGACCTCGACCAGTATCCGGACGCGCAGTCGGTGAAGGCGAACCGGCCCGTCTTCGAGGCGATCCTCAAGAACGTGGAAGGCGGCATCATGCCGCCGGAGAACAAACCGCAGCCCACACCCGAGGAACGCTTCCGGTTGGTGGGCTGGCTCAAGGGCGAATTGTACGCCTGCGATTGCACCCGGCCCGATCCGGGCCGCGTCACGCTCCGCCGTTTCAACCGCACCGAGTACAACCACACCATCCGGGACCTGGTGGGCGTGGACCTGCGGCCAGCCGATGATTTTCCCGAGGACGACACCGGCTACGGCTTCGACAATATCGGCGATGTGCTGTCGCTGCCGCCCGTCTTGATGGAGCGCTACCTCGCGGCGGCGGAGAAGGTGTTGGACGCCGCGATCATCACCGGGCCGCGGCCGCCGACCGTGCGGAAGATCGAGCCGGCAGCCATGACGGGCGGGGCGGTGTCCGAGTTCGGCAGCCGCGTGCTCGCCAGCCAGGGGGAGATCGCCGCGTCGGTGGAGCTGCCCGAGGCCGGCGAATACCGTTTGCAAGTGCGCGCCTTTGGAGATCAGGCCGGGCCAGAGCGGGTGAAGATGGCCGTCGGCGTTGACGAGCGCGCGCTCGGGACGGTGGAAGTGAAGGCACGCCGTCGCGCGCCCGAGGACCACGACTTCAAGCTCGCTCTGGACGCCGGCACTCACCGGTTGCGCGCCGCCTTCCTCAACGACTATTACCGGGCGGACGATCCCAACCCGAACAATCGCGACCGCAACCTGCACCTCGTGCATTTTGAACTGACCGGTCCGTTCACGACCAACTGGCCGCCGCTGACGGCGGCGCACCGAAGGATCTTCATTGCGCAGCCGTCTGCACCAACGCCCGAGGCGCGGCGATCCGCCGCCGAACAGATCATCCTCCGCTTCGCGTCCCGGGCCTTCCGCCGCCCGGCCGCCGCCGACGAAGTGAGCCGGCTATTGCGGTTCTACGAGGCGGCCATCGCCGAAGGCGACAACCACGAGCAGGCGGTGAAGCTCGCCCTGCAGGCCGTGCTGGTGTCGCCGCGCTTTCTCTTTCGCGAGGAACCGCGGCCGGACCCAAACAACCCCCGCCGCATCCAGCCGGTGGACGAGTTCGCCCTCGCCTCGCGGCTCTCTTATTTCTTGTGGAGTACGATGCCCGACGACGAATTGTTCGCCCTCGCCGAGCGCGGGCAGTTGCGGCGCCACCTGCCCGCGCAGGTCCGCCGGATGTTGCACGATCCGCGCGCCGACGCGCTGGTGACGAACTTCGCGGGGCAGTGGCTGCAATTGCGCAACCTCGAGGGCATGGCCCCGGACGCGCGGCAATTTCCCGGCTTTACGCCCGCGCTGCGGGAAGCGATGCGGCAGGAGACCGAATGGTTCGTGCGACGCATCTTCGCGGAGGACCGCAGCGTACTCGAATTCATCGGCGCGGACTGGACGTACGTCGAAGAAACGCTGGCGCGGCACTACGGGCTCGACGGCGTCCACGGCACAAACCTCACGCTCGTCAGCCTCGCCGGCACGCCGCGCGGCGGGTTGCTCACCCAGGCCAGCGTGCTGACGCTGACCTCGAACCCCACCCGCACTTCACCGGTGAAGCGCGGCAAATGGGTGCTCGACAACCTGCTCAACACCCCACCACCTCCGGCGCCGCCCAGCGTGCCCCAACTCGAGGAGGGCGCCGGCGCGAAACTCTCGGGCAGTCTCCGGCAACGGATGGAGCAGCACCGCGCCGATCCGCTCTGCGCGTCCTGTCACGCGCTCATGGATCCGATCGGCTTCGGGCTGGAGAACTTCGACGCCATCGGGCGCTGGCGGCAGGAGGACAAGGGCTTCCCGATTGACCCCGCCGGCCGGCTCAACACCGGCGAGGCGTTTCACGGGCCGGCCGAGCTGAAGCGGATTCTGCTCACCGCCAAGCGCGAAGAATTCCTCCGCTGCCTCGCGGCCAAGCTGCTAACCTACGCGCTGGGCCGCGGCCTCGAGTACTACGACCAGTGCGCAGTGGACGAGATCGCGCGGCAGTTGCGGCGGGGTGACTACCGGCCTTCCACGCTCGTCCTGGCCGTGGTCAACAGCGTGCCCTTCCAGATGCAGCGCGGCGAGCCACGGCCAGACCTCGCGACCGCCCGGCGGTGACGCCGAAGTCAGTCGTCAGGATGGCAGATTGTCGCGGATCACCGTCACCACCAGCAACACCAGCCCGGCCAGGATCATCAACCCACCCAGCAGGCGCATGGTGGCCTCGTAGTGCTGACCGCTGAGATGGAGGAGGAAGGGCGAAGGGCTGGGGGAATCGCGTACGTCGTCGTGCCACTTGAGCAGCCGCACCTGAATTCGCTCGCTGAACAGGAGCAGCAGCGTGCCCAACGCCATGAGCGCGGCGGCGATCACGATTGGCTTCCAAGTGATGTCGGCGGGAACCAGCACAGTGCGAAAACGGGTTAGCAGACGAAAAAGGGTTGGTCTCGATTCAAGGTTTCCCTCCCGCGGGTGGGCGCTCAGCCGTGGGCGGCCCGGATGAGCGAGAGCAACCCGGCGTGGTCATCAGTGGCGGGAAAGGCTGGATACTCGCGGCGGACGTTGTCCGGAGCGCGAAACAGGATGCCGACGTCGGCGGCCTGCAACATGGCGATATCGTTGTACGAATCGCCGCCCGCGATGACGCGGTAGTTCATGCCCCGCAGCGCCTCGACCGTCCGGCGCTTCTGATCCGGGATGCGCAGGGCGTAATCCACGATCCGATCGTCCACCACCACCAGCCGGTGGCAGAGCAGCGTGGGCCAGCCGAGCTGCCGCAGCAGCGGCTGCGCGAACTGTTCGAAGGTGTCGGAGAGGATGATCACCTGGGTGAATTCCCGAAGCGCGTTCAGAAACTCGACCGCGCCCGGAAGCGGCCGCAACGAACCGATCACCGTCTGGATGTCGGACAACTTCAGGCCATGCTCGGCCAGCAATTTCAGCCGGCCACGCATCAGCACGTCGTAATCCGGCACGTCGCGTGTGGTCAGGCGTAGTCGCTCGATGCCCGTCTGCTCGGCCACAGCGATCCAGATCTCCGGGGTGAGGACCCCCTCCATGTCGAGCGTCACGATGCACTGTTGCATCCGCGAATCCTTCCTGGCCGGCGTGCGGGTGTCGAGCGTCCTTGAACCCGCGCGCTACATCAGCCGTTGCTCCCCGGCGACGAGTCTCCTCGACCCGGTTTCAGGGCCGGCGGTCCCGCTTCCCCCCGCTGGAGGCGGCCACGAATCAGGCCCAGGTAGATCGCCGCGCCCACTGTGATCGCCACTCCGGTCGAAAGCGCCGGCAGATGCCGCGTGCGAATGCCGGGGATTTCCGTGGGCGGTACGGTGAGCGCCGCGACCACCCCGAGCACCCAGACCAAGGCGGCCGCCGCGAGCACCCCCCGGAAACGGCCGAGCGAGAAAGTGCCCCGATCGCCACCCGTGGCCGGTGGGGCGCGCAGCGCGGCAACCAGGATCCCGGCGTAGCCCAAATACCCCGCCACCGCGGAAATCTGCGTGATCACTTCCAGCGTGGGCAGCACCACGATCACCACAGATGACGCCGCCCACAGCAGCAAGATGGCGTTGCGCGGTGTCCGCGAGCCCGGTGCCACGTACGCCAGCCAGCCCGAGGCCGGCAGCATCCGGTCCCGTCCCAGCGCGAACAGCAGCCGGCTGGTGGCGGCCATGCTGGCCAGCGCGCAGGCGAAGATGGAAACCCCCACCACCACGAGGACCACAGTGGTCCACGCCGGCCCCAAGGTTCGGTGCAGGAGCCAGAGCCACGGATTGTCCGCCGCCTGCGCCGCCGGCAAATCCCGCAGGCAGCCGACCGCCCCGGCCAGCAGCAGGAACCCGGCGATCCCGGCGCCCAGCAGCGACAACAGCATCGCTCGCGGCACGATCCGCCGCGGCTGGCGGGTTTCCTCGGCAAGGTCGGCGGCCGCCTCGAAACCGGTCAGACACCATGTCCCCAAGAGCAGCGACAGCGCCCAGGCTCCCAATCCGGCCGGATGGCCGGTGGCGGCGTTCCGGCTGTCCACCAGCAGCGCGGGCGAGCCGTCGCGCAGCAGGGCAAAGGCGATCAGGACCAGACTCAGCGCGGCGACCCCGACCAGTTCTGTCCACACACCGGCGTTGTTCACCAGGGCGGCGAATCGGATGCCCCGGAGTTGTACCAGCGTGACTACGGCGATCACCGCCAACGACAGCGCCGTGAACGCGCGCGGTTCAGCCCACGTTCCGCCCAGCCAGCTCCCCAGTTGCGCCGCCAGCGTGGCGCAAACACCGGGAAAACCGGTCACGAACTGGAGCGTCAGCAGCCAGCCCACCGTGAACCCGTAGTGCGGGTTCACCAGCCGGCTGGACCATTGGTAGCCGTAGCCCGAGAGCGGAATGCGCGTGGAAAGTTCCGCGATCACCAGCACCAGGAGGAACTGCCCGCCCAGCACCGCCAGCCACGACCAGACCACCGCGCCGCCCACCTGCCGCAGGCCATGGCCGAAGTTGGCGAACACGCCGGTGAACACCGAGATCAGCGAGAAGGCGACCGCGAAGCTCGAAAACGCGCCGAGACTCCGCCGCAGTTGCGGGGTGTAGCCGAAGGCGCGCAGGTCGTCGGCGTCGTCCGGGAGGGATGGCGCGTTTGCCGGCGGAATCATGGTCAACCCGGCCACGGTCCGTAGAGGGCAGTGATTCGTTCGCGCAAATCCGCCACGAAGGCAGGTGTGATCTCCGCCTCGTGAGCGATCCCATACCACAGCCCGGCGTCCTGCACGAAGCGGCGCAGATTCACCAGCGCGTGCTCGACCTGCGCCCACGTCAGCCCCATCGCCTCGGGCCGGATGTCCACGCCCACGCGGTGAATAGCCGAGAGCATTTCATCCGCGCGATCCGCGTGGAGCAGCGAGCCGACCACGATCCCCAGGCAGACCGGCTGGCCGTGGATGAACTTCTTTCCGGTGAAATACTCGAGCGCGTAAAAGACGAAGTGGTCCACGCCCTCGATGTGGCGCGGATTCCAGCCGGCGTTGTGAAACGACGCCCCCGCCCAGCGCATCGCCGTCATCAGGGCGCGGATGCCGGTCTCATTGACCGCGTGAATGTCGTCCAGGTGCGGCCACAGGCCGTCGAGCACGGCGCGGGCCCCGGCCACGAGGCGTTCGTCGTAAGGCCATTTGGGCTCCGTGTGGCCGCGGTCCCGCGCCAGCCGCCAATCGGCGTGCGCGGTGTGGAAGCAGAAGACCTCACAGATGCCGCTGCGGTTCAACGCCGGCGGGGCGCTCTGAATCACGTCGAAGTCCACATACACGGCCTCCGGCACGGCCCACCCGACGTATCGAACCAATCCGCCGTAACGCAGCCCGGCTCGATGACCGAACGGCGCGTCCACCGTCATGGCTGTGGGGATCTGGAACAACGGTACCCACCGCGACCACGCGAGGAACTTGGCCACGTCCAGTGCCTGCCCGCCGCCGAGTCCGACCACCGAGCCGCTGGGGGGGATCGTAGCCAACTCGCGGCTCAGTTTGTCGCCGTCAATCGTGTGGACCAGGTAGGGCGTCACCTCGCCTCGAAAATGCGCCGCGAACTTGGTCCACAGGTCCGGCATCGTGACGACGAGGATGGGCCGGTGAGCAAAGTGGGGGATTTCGACAAGCAGGTTCCGACCGAAGACGGTGGTGAACTCGTGTCCGGTCGCGAACAGACTGGGCATGGTAGATGGCGGTTGCACCCGGCCAGTTTTCCAACCGGTCTTTGCAGTGTCGAGCGTCGGCCTGCTTCCCCGATCGGTTCCGGCCCGCCGGGGAACATCGTGACCCCCGGATTGAGGTAGAGGAGACTCCAAGAGGATGGGGTGGAGCAGGAAGATCTCCGGCGAGATTTTCTGTGCTGGCCCCGATTGGTTTTTGCGGGCCAGGAGGTCCAGCGGACG
>CALJWR010000296.1 GCA_937976685.1 uncultured Verrucomicrobiae bacterium | reverse complement strand
CCACCGTGGCAAACCCGCCTGCCAGCACCGCCTTCTCACCGGTGACACCGTCATCGAAGTCCAGTGGCATTTCGAAGTCCACTTCCCAATCCCACGCCGTCAGGTAATCACCGGCGGCGGCGTCCACATCGAACGAGCCGGAGCCGTCGAGCCGGAGGTCTTCGCCCACTGCCAAGACGTAGGGCCCCCCCGCATCGGCCGTGGGCGGAAACGGTGGGATGGTGGTGCGGACTTCTACCGACGCAATGTCGGTGAGCACGGGCACGTTGTTGTCGCGCACCTGCAAAGTGACGACGTTGGTACCCAAAGCTGGATAGGTGTTGGTCACCACCGATCCGACCGCATCGGGGCGGTTGAAATCAAGCCCGTCAGCGGCGTTGAAGTCCCAGCGATACTCAGCGACCTGATAGGCTGGATGCTGGTGGTACGAGGCGCGGGCATCGAAAACGACCGGGAACCCGACCGCCGAGGGATTGGGGCGGAACTGGATGACCGCCACTGGCCCGCGCTGGAAGAGCGAACTCGACAGGATGATGACCGAGTACGCGGTGGCGATCGGCGCCTCGTTGACCCAGCCGTCGCGGGAGACCCACGAACCATCGGCGCGCTGCTGGTTGACCGTGAAGCGGCCCAGACCGCGCTGCGGATCCAAAAACCAATCCCAGGTGGCGTCCTGCCAGGTGAGATTCTGCACCGGCTCTGGGACGGCGGTCCGCAGCGCCTTGGCGATCGCGTAGTGGCCGTAGAGGTTGTAGTTGTTGAGCAGGGTGTTCCAGTTGCGGGCCAGATAGGTCTCACCGTGCTGCCACAGGGCGTTGGTCCGCGCGACGCCCGCCCAAGCCAGTTGGACCATCGCCGAGGGCGTCGTGGCCGGGCCATCGCCCGGGCCGGTGTACCCGAACCCGTTGGCGCCTTTGGAATAATTGACCCAGACCACGTTCCGGTCTTTCGCCCACTGCGGCACGATGCTGCCCCAGTAATGCTCCGCCGCCAGCAAGCCGATCGCTCCCCACTGAGCGGCCGAGTTGTCCGGGTGCTGATTCCAACCGTAGCGCCAGCCGCCGCCCACGGTGGCATCGTCGTACTGGCCCCAGGTATAGATGTCCACCAGGTCCTGCATGATGTCGCGGAAGGCACGCCCCCGAACATTCGCGGGACCGACCGGCGCGATGAGCTCGGGGCGCACACAGGCCACGAAGGCGTCCATGAGCGGACCCGTTTCGTAGATCGGGTGCCCGGTAGGAGCGAACAGCGCGATGCCGTTTTGGTTCCCGTCCGGGTCGCCATACGGTTGCGGGCCGATGCCCTGGGTGGTCAGCGAGTTCAGAAGGAAATGGACCCCGCGCTGGACCGTCTCGACATAGGGATCCTGCGCGACGTCATCCGCGTATTGGTGGCCGTTGATGCCGAACGCCTGGATGGCGGAGGCCGTGGGATTGACCGTGTGCCCCTTCGACGGCCAGTGGCCGGAGAGGTTCTGGCCATCCCCGTCGGTCCGGGTCTGAATTTTGTGGAGATACCAGAGACCTTCGTCTATCGCCACGTTCATCTCGGTGGTCAACGACTTGGGCCGCAGGACCAGCGGATAGGTGTCGCCGAGGGTCACGCCATTGGTCAGCACCACGGTGATCGTGGCGTAGAAAGGCGTGCCCTCCGTGCCCGAATAAACGTGACGTGCCTCGAGGGCGTAGGCCTGTGCGACCGTGGTGGCGGAGTTGGTGACCGTGCCGGTGCCGTCGCCGAAGTTCCAGATGTAGTCGAAGGGCAGCGGCAGGTTGCGCGCCACCGCCTTCAGGGTGACTTCCTTCCCGGAGAACGTCTCGTGCGGCTGCTCGACGCCGTTGATGATCCGCCACGGCACGCACGCCACAGCGTTGCCGGCAGTAATCTCGACCACGAGCTGGGCGGTCGCCGGCTGGTTCGCGTAGTCGAGGACGGTGAGCGTGTTGGTGTAAGTGCCGGGAGCGTCATAGCGGTGGTTCACCGCCGGGCCGGCGCCGAGCGGCGTGCCGTCGCCGAAGTCCCAGGAGTAGCTGGCGATTCCGTGGTCGTCGGTCGAACGGTAGCCGGCGAAGTTCAGCACCACGCCCGCCTGACCGGTGGTAGGGCCGCTGATCACCGCGCGGGGTGGCTGGCCCACGCGAGGCGTAATGGTGACGGTGGTGGCGTTGGTCTGCCGCGCGTGATCCACCACCTCAAGCCGCACCGGCCCGCCGGGAAACACCGGAGCACTGACCGTCATCGCCGACACGAACGCGCCGGTGACCGTGAAATCGTCGAAGCCGAACGTGCCGCTGTGGACATCCGCGCCGAAACTGAACGCCGCGTCGTCGCGCTGGCTGCTGGAAAACACCAACGTGAAGTCCTCGCCCACGCCGCTCCGCCGCAGAAAGTACTCCGCCCCGGCGCCCGGCAGGGTCCGGATGCGGACGTCGTACGATTCGCCCTTGGTATAGTTGCCGACGATCTGCCGACGGCTGCCGTACTCATAAACGCTGAGGCGACCGTCCTCGAAATAGATGGCGTACGGGTAGGTGCCGTATTGCCCGTTCCCCACGTCGAGGTTTTTCAGTCCCACCATCGCGTGGGATGTCCCGGTGGAAGTGTCCACGCGGCCCTCAATCGAGCCGCCGCGTTGAAGCCGGGTGGGCAGGGAGAAGAAATACGTGCGTCCCCACTGGCCCTGGCCGGTCACGCTGATCCGCTCGTCCTGACTCGCGCCCGCCGCCGCCCACTGATCGGCGTCGAGCACTCGTCCCGCGAAATCGAAGACGCGCGGCGGGAACAGCCAGCGGTAGGAGGAGATGCCGCGGTCATCCGAAGATCGCTCTGCGCTGAAGGCGACCGGCTGGCGGCCTTCCGGCGCCAGGGGCGACGCGGTGATGCGGGCTACGGGTGACTCTCCCGGCACGACCAGCACGTTGATCTCCACCGTTGCGGTCTGGTTCCCGTTGTCCGTCACTTTGAGCGTCAGCGGGTAGGTGCCGGCGCGCTGGTACTGGTACGCCACCTCGATGCCGGTGGCGGTGCCGCCGTCCCCGAAGTTCCATTCGTAGCGGTAAATGCCGGTGTCGTCGGTCGAAGCGCGCGCATTCCACAGGCCGTACCAGAGCCCGTTCGTGGCGACCGTCTCGGTCAGCAGCCGGGGCCCGTTGATCACCGGCACCGGGGGTTCGTTGGCCTTGATGGTGACGTCGTGCGTCACGGCGTTGGTCTGGCCGGCGTGATCGGTAACAGTCAGAGTGACCGTGTAGGTCCCCACTGCGCCGTAGCGGGTGGTCACGTCCCGGCCCGCGGCGGTCCTGCCGTCGCCGAACTGCCATTCGTAGCGCGGGTTGATCACCCGAGAAGCCTTCGCACAATAGGCCGAGAACTTGGCCTCCATCTCGGCGTCGATCGTCTGCGTGGCCGGGGTGACGGTCATCGTGAAGTGATTCACGTTGAGCCATCGGAAGCCGCACCACGCCTCGACGACCTGCCCTTCATCGAGGACCTTGAAGTAGGTGTAGAACCCCAGGCGGTTGATGCCAGGCTGCAA